>CBJMMB010000001.1:0-105092 GCA_966430775.1 uncultured Dyella sp.
CGTCGCGAAAGTTGAACACGTAGTTCCACTCGCGCACGCCCCACACGCCTTCCTCGAAGTGCGGCCAACCGATCAGCTGCGAGATCTGCTGCTTGTTCAAGCCGGCGTGCAGCTCGCGCAAGTGCTCCAGTTCGGGGAACGTACCGCCGCGGTGCATCGGGGTGACCTCGTCCGTTTTCGGCCACACCAGTTCCTGCGCGTTGGAACCATCCTTGGCCACGTTGCGGCTGACGTTGCCGCAGGCGCTCAAGCCCATCGCCAGCAGCGCGAGGAAGACGGCCTTGCTTGTCGAAGAAAATGTCATGTTCGTCTCCCTGTCCTTACCAGACCACGTTGACGCTGCCGCCAACGCCCACGTCGCCACGCGAGTCGGAGGAAGCGGCCAGCTTGAAGATGTAGCGTCCGCTTTCGGTGATGGTGGACAAGCCCACCGCCACACCGGCTTCGCCATGGAAGGTGCCGAAGCCCACACCGAAACTGCTCAGGTTCGGCTGATACGCCTGGCCCAGGCTGGACATGGCAATCCCTGCCGCCACACCGGCATTGGCGCGGTTGGAGATCGCGTTGATGTCGTGGTTGATCCCCGCAAGCTTCTGGTCGGTGTAGTTCTGCGCCCAATTTTCTGCCGTCTTCACGCCCTCGTTGACCTGCCCCACGTTCGCCGCATCGGTGGTCGCCGTACCCGCCGCCACGTTGTGGACAGTTGCCGGCGTGCCGGCCTGACCCACGGTGACGCTGGTGTAATTCACCGTACCGTCGGCGTTCTTGTCGTACTGCACGGAGCCGGCCTGCGCTGCCTGCAATTGCGACACGTTCACCGCATCCGTGGATGCCGTACCCGCGGCGACGTTGGTGATCTGCCGTTGATCCGTGGACGAACCTACCGACACCACGTTCGAGCGGCCACCATCGGTAGAGCCCGCACCCAACGCCACCGAATTGTTGCCACTCGAAGAGGCGCCATCGCCAATCGCCGTGCTGTCCGTACCCGACGCGGTCGCCGAGGGGCCTTCCGCCACGGAATTGCTTCCGGTGGCCGAAGCAGCGGTTCCGCTGGAATTCGCCGAGAAATACTTGCTGCCACCATTGTTGATGTTGCTGACGGTGGTGTTGAGGTTGGCGATGGCGGAGGTGTTGGCATTCACCTGCTGATTCGTCGCATACAGCTCCGAACCGTTGATCGCATCCGTGCTCGTGGCGCTGACCTGACCTGCCGCCACGTTGGTCACGGTGCGTTCGTTACCTGCACTGCCCACGCTCACCGTGCTGGTGGGATTCGTGCCTGCCACCGCATACGTATTGCCGCCCACCGTCACGCTGCTGGTGCCTTGCACCGTCGACGTGGTGGAACCCGAACCCAACGCCACATCGCCCGCATTCGCACTCGCTGTTGCGCCATTGCCGATCGACACCGCATTCGTTGCACCAGCGGTGGACACCGGCCCGATCGCTACGCTGTTAGTACCGATGGGTTGTGAATCGGCCAAACTGGAGTTGGCGTGGAAGTACTTGATGCCCGCACCATCCACCGCGCCGCCGATCTGGTTCAGCACGCTTTGCACGGAGTTATAGGTGTTGCCGCCGTAACTCAGGTTGGTGGTGACTGCACCGGTGGTCGGGTCGTAGGTGGTGTTGCCACCTAGCGACGAAGCCACCGTGTTGCCGAGGTTGGTGACGGTGTTGCCTAGCGTGGTGGTGGCCGTGCTGAGCGAGGAAACCGCCTGGTTGGTGGCATTCAACTGCGAACCGTTGACGGCATCGGTGCTGCTGCCGTTGATCTGGCCTGCCGCCACGTTGGTGATGGTGCGTACCGTGGGCGTGCCGTTCACAACGCCGCCCACGCTTACGGTGCTGGTCGCATTGGTGCCGGCAAATGTGTAGGTAGTGCCAGCAATCGTCGCGCTCGGCGTGTTCACCACGGTTGAGGTGACCGAGTTCGCGCCGAGTGCTACATCGCCGGCTTGCGCAGAGGCATTCGATCCCGAACCCAACGCCACGTTGGTCGGATTGGCGGTCACGCTGCCTGCGCCGATCGAAATCGACTGGATGCCGCTTGCGGTGGAGTTGGTGCCCAGCGCAATGGAATCCTGCAGGTTGGTAGTCGCGTTCTGGCCGATCGCCACACCGCCCGGTGCGTTCTGCTGCACCAGTGCACCATTGCCCATCGCCACGCCGTTATTGCCGTTGTCCACGGTGTTCGGGCCAACCGCAATCGAATCGGTACCCACCGCTAACGAATCGGGCGCGGTGGAATTGGCGTGGAAGTACTTGGTGGTGGTGGTGGCAAACGATGTCAGCGCGCCGGTCAACTGGCGCACCGTCACCGCATCGTTCGATTGCGTGCCGTCCGCCACATTGGTGATCTGGCGATACGTGGTGGCACTGCCCACCGAGACGGCACCGAGCAACGTGCGATCCACGTTGTTGTACGGAATGATGGTGCCGCCGATGGTGCCGCTGGCAGGCGCCAACGCGCGATTGGATACCGAACCCGAACCCAGCGCCACGCTATCGGTGATCATCGCCTGTGTGTTGTAGCCCAGCGCGCTGGCGTTGGCCGCGGTCGCGGACGCCGCCATGCCGGCTGCCAGCGAGTTCGCCGCCGTCGCACCATTGTTGTTGTAGTTCGCCTGCTGCGTCCCACCATCGTTGGCGCTGTAGTAATGCGTCAGTCCGTTGTTCACCGTGGTGTTGAGCGCGTCGACCGCCTGGTTCGTCGCATACAACTGCGAACCATTGATCGCATCCGTGCTGCCGCCGTTGATCTGCCCCGCTGCTACATTGGTCAGCGTACGTGGCGACGTGCTGCTGCCGATGCTCACCGTGCTGGTCGCATTGGTGCCGGCGAAGGCGTAGGTCGTGCCGACAATCGTGGCACTCGGCGTATTCACCACCGTCGACGTAACGGAACCCGCACCCAACGCCACGTCACCCGCTTGCGTACCGGCGGTAGCGCCGGCACCCAGTGCGATCGCTTGGGACTTGTTGGCCGTTGCCGTATCGCCAAAGGCAAGCGCGCTTGCCGCGGTGGCAGAAGAAGCGTTGCCCAGCGCAACCGCACCCTGTCCCGTGACGTTGTTGCCATCGCCGATGGCCACGGCGCCACTGCCGCTCGCCACGTTGTTGGAACCCACCGTCACTGCACCCGTGCCGGATGCACTGTTCGGATCGCCGATCGCCACCGCGCCATTGCCGTTCACGGTCTGCTGATTGCCCAGCGCCACCGCGCCGGTGCCGCCAAGCACCTGCGATTGATAACCACCGGCGATGGAGCCGGTGCCCGATGCCGCCGCCACCGTGTTGCTGTCGCCGATCGCCACGGTGGAAGCCGCCAGCGCCTGCGAGTTGTAACCGATCGCCGTGGCATTGGTGGCCGTCGCCGAAGCTTTCACACCGGCAGCGAGCGAATCCGTGCCGGTAGCACCGTTGTTGGTGTAGTTGGTCTGCTGCGTACCGCCGTCGTTGACGCTGTAGTAGTGCGTCAATTGATTCGTCAACGTGGTGTCGAGGTTATTCAACGACGTGTTGAGCGTGTCCACCGCCTGATTGGTGGCATACAGCTGCGAGCCGTTGATCGCATCCGTGCTGCCGCCACTGATCTGGCCCGCCGCCACGTTGGTCAGCGTGCGTGGCGACGTACTGCTGCCGATGCTCACCGTGCTGGTCGCATTGGTGCCGGCAAAGGTGTAGGTCGCACCGGCAATCGTAGTGTTCGGCGTATTCACTACCGTCGACGTGACGGAACCCGCACCCAGCGCAACATCGCCCGCATTCGTACCGGCCGTGGCACCGTTGCCGATCGACACTGCATTGGTGGTGGTCGCATTGGACACTGGCCCGATCGCCACGCTGTCGGTGCCGGTGGCCTGCGAATCGGCCAGGGTGGAATTGGCGTGGAAGTACTTGATGCCGCCGCCGTCCACTGCACCGCCGATCTGGTTCAACACGTTCTGCACGGAGTTGTACGTGTTGCCGCCGTAGCTCAGGCTGGTGGTGACGGCACCGGTCGTGCTGTTGTACGTACTGCCGCCACCGAGCGACGAGGCCACGGTGTTGCCCAAGTTCGTCACCGTGCCGCCCAGCGTGGTGACTGCGCTGTTAGTGGCAAACAATTGCGAGCCGTTGATGGCATCCGTGCTGTTGCCGTTGATCTGCCCCGCCGCCACATTGGTCACCGTGCGCGGAGTACCCGAGGCACCCACGCTCACCGTGCTGGTCGCATTGGTCCCGGCAAAGTTGTACGTGTTGTTGTTGATGGTGGTGCTGGGCGTGTTCACCACGGCGGTGGTGGCGGAGCCGGCGCCAAGCGCCACGTCGCCGATATTCGAGGCCGCGGTCGCGCCGCTGCCGATCGCCACGGCCGTATTGATGCTGGCCTTGCTGCCGTTGCCAAGCGCCACGCTGTTCGCACTGCTGGCGTTGGCGTTGTTGCCGACCGCCGTGGCACTGGCGCCGGCGGCCGAAGCGCTTACGCCTGCGGCCAATGCATTCGAACCTGTGACACCTGCATTGTTGTAGTTGGTATCCGTACCCGAGGAGGTGCTATTGACGCTGTAGTCGTGCGTCTGTGCCGCCGTGATCTGCGAAGACAGCGTATTGGCCACGCTGTACAACTCCGAGCCGTTGATGGCATCCGTACTGCCGGAATTGATCTGGCCCGCCGCCACGTTGGTGACGGTGCGCGGTGCGCCGCTGGCGCCCACGCTCACGGTGCTGGTTGCATTGGTGCCGGCAAAGCCACCGTACGTCACGTTATTCACCGTGGCGCTGGTGGTATTGACTACCGTCGACGTGGTGGAACCCGAACCCAGCGCTACATCGCCGGCTTGTGTACCCGCCGTCGCGCCTGCACCCAGCGCAATCGCATTAGTCTGGCTTGCCGTAGCCGTGTCGCCGAAAGCCAGCGCGCTCGCAGCCGTTGCACTGGAAGCATTGCCCAGCGCAACCGCTCCCTGCCCCGTGGCGTTGTTGCTGTTGCCAAGCGCAACGGCACCTTGTCCATTCGCCGTGTTATTCGCACCCACCGTCACCGCGCCGTTGCCGGTGGCACTGTTCGGATCACCGATCGCCACTGCACCGTTGCCGTTTGCCGTCTGGCTTTCACCGATCGCTACGGCGCCGGTGCCACCGAGCACTTGCGAGTTATGGCCGCCGGCGAAGGAACCGGTGCCGGCGGCAGCGGCCACCGTATTGGTATCGCCGATCGCCACGGTCGAGGCCGCAAGCGCCTGGGAGAAACTGCCGACCGCCGTCGCCTGCGCCGCCAGGGCGTTTGCATGATTGCCCAACGCCACGCTGGAGCCGCCCGTGGCCTGCGCTACCCAGCCATTCGCCAAGCTCGCGTTTCCACTCGCTACCGAGACATAACCCACCGCGGTGCTGGAAGTTCCGGACGCGTTTGCGCCAGCGCCTAATGCGGTGGCCCTGCCGGCGCCCGACGCTATCGCGGCAGCACCCACGGCGGTACTGGAAGCAGACGATGCGTTCGCCGCGTTGCCGAGCGCTACCGAGGCGTTACCTCGCGCAATCGCCACCGCGCCGACTGCAACAGCGGACGTGGCTGATGCATTGGCGCTGGTGCCCACGGCCACCGTCGTTGCTGCCGATGCCGCTGCTGATACACCGGCAGCCAGCGAATTGACCCCGGTGGCGCCGGCGTTGTTGTAATTGCTGTCCGTGGATGGAGAGCTGTTGCTGACGCTGTAATCGTGCACCTGGTCGGCCAATGCCACCGCGTACAGCTGCGAACCGTTGATCGCATCAGTGCTGCTGGCACTGACTCGGCCCGCCGCCACATTGGTGATGGTGCGCGGCGCGCCGCCGGCGCCGACGCTTACCGTGCTGGTCGCATTGGTGCCAGTGAAGCCCGAATAGGTCACGCCGTTAATGGTCGCGCTGGTGGTGTTGACCACGGTCGACGTGGCCGAACCCGAACCCAGCGCGACGTCGCCTGCTTGCGCACTTGCCGTGGCGCCCGCACCCAAAGCAATCGCATTGGCCTGACTTGCTGTGGCCGTATCGCCGAACGCCAACGCACTCGCTGCCGTTGCGTTGGACGCATTGCCCAACGCCACGGCGCCTTGCCCGGTGGCGTTGTTGGTGTTGCCGATGGCGACTGCGCCGTTGCCATTGGCCGTGTCATTCGAACCTTCTGCGACAGCGCCATTGCCGGTGGCGCTATTGGGGTCACCGATTGCTACGGCACCGTTGCCGTTGACGGTCTGACCTTCGCCGATGGCGACGGCACCGGTACCTCCAAGCACCTTTGAATTGTGGCCGCCCGCAAACGAACCGGTGCCTGCTGCAGCGGCGACACTGGTGGTATCGCCGATGGCAACGGTCGAGGCCGCGAGCGCATTCGCATTGTTGCCGACAGCCACGGCATTGTTACCCGTTGCCAAGGATTGCGTGCCGAACGCGATGGCATTCGTAGCAGTCGCGTTTGCGTTTAAACCAAACGCTGTCGAACTAGTGCCGGAGGCCAATGCATTGCGACCGGCCGCGAACGCAAACGTGTTGGCCGCATTGGCATTCACGCCAATTGCAGTGGATGAGCCGGCGCCCAGCACCGCCTGGCTGCCTGCGCCGATGGCGATGCCGTAATACGCACCGGCATTGGCGCCATTGCCAACCGCCACCGATTGGAAGTTCGCCGCACTGGCGGACCGTCCCACTGCCACCGCACCCGATCCGTTCGCCAGCGAGCTGCCACCGATCGCGACATCGCTGCCGCCGTTACCGGTGGCTGCGTTGGCGCCTAAAGCAACAGAAACAGTGCCATAGGCATTGGCATTGGTGCCTATCGCGACAGCGCCCTGCCCAGTACTGGTGGTTGCAATGACACCACCTGCGGCAGAACCATCGCCAATCGCGATCGTATGAGTGTCTGCGGCATTGCTGTTGGCGCCCATCGCGACAGCGTCCAGCGCCCTTGCGCTGGCGGCATTGCCGATCGCCACCGTTGAAACCGCTGCCGCATTCGCGAGTACACCCACTGCAGTGGACTGTGCACCCGTTGCACTGGTCGACAAACCCAATGCGGTGGACCACGTCGCGTTTGCCGTGGCATTGGTACCTACCGCCGTACCACCGGCACCGGTAGCTACCGAGGAATTACCGATTGCGACCGCCTCGAATGACGTGAATCCCCCCGGAAGCGTCGTGCCGGATGTTCCGCTGGCATTGGCATTCGAGCCGATAGCGATCGGTGAGCCACTGGCGACAGCCCCGTTGCCGCTTGCAATAGCCTTGGCGCCATAACCCAAAGCCATTCCGGAGCCGCCTACTGCGTTTGCGTTGGCACCGAATGCAAGCGTCCCGTTGCCAGCCGAATTGGCCTGTGTACCTATGGCAAGGTCATAACTATTGGTTGCCGAAGCGCTTACACCTATCGCAATGGCATTGACAGCAGTGGCCCCGTTATTGCTGTAGTTGTTCTGCTGCGTACCGCCATCGTTGACGCTGAAGTAATGCAGCGTCGATCCAGTGATCATCGACTGCAACGCCTGGTTCGTCGCATACAGTTCCGAACCGTTGATCGCATCCGTGCTGCCGGAGCTGATGCGTCCCGCCGCAACATTGGTAATCGTGCGCTGCGCCGTGCCCGAACCCACACTCACCGTGCTGGTCGCATTGGTGCCGGCGAAGGTGTACGTCGTTCCGCCAAGTGTGATGTTTGGCGTATTTACCACTGTCGACGTGGCGGAGCCCGAGCCCAGCGCCACATCGCCCGCCTGCGTCGCCGCGCTGCTGGACGCACCAATCGCTATCGCGCCCGACAGCGTGGCCGACGACGCACCGCCTAGCGCGATCGCATCCGCCGCCGTCGCCTTGGAGGCAGCCGTAGCATTGCCACCGATCGCGATAGAACCCGCACCGGTCGACTGCACCGTATCGCCGATGGCGATGGAGCGTATGTTCGACGCGTTGGCAGTAGATCCGATCGCCACCGCCGAGTGATCACCGGTGCGCGCGCCTGTACCCAACGCCACCGAATATTCGCCCGCCGCATTGGCATTGAAGCCGACCGCCGTCGCGCCGCCGTTGAGGCCCGTGGCGATCGAGCCTTCGCCGATCGCCGTATCGCCATTCACGGTCGCCGATGCAGAGCCGCCCACCGCCGTGGTGTTGGTGGCGGTAGCGTTCGATAGCGAGCCGAGCGCGACAGCGTTCGCTTGCGATGCGGTGGCGGTATCACCGAGTGCCAATGCGCCCGCCGCCGTGGCATTGGACGAGTTGCCCAGCGCCACCGAACCTTGCCCGTTGGCATTGTTGTTGTTGCCGATGGCGACAGCGCCGTTGCCGTTGGCCGTATCGTTTGCACCCGTCGCAACAGCACCATTGCCGGTGGCGCTGTTGGGATCACCAATCGCCACCGCGCCGTTGCCGTTCGCGGTCTGCTGTTGGCCGATTGCCACTGCGCCGGTGCCGCCAAGCACTTTGGATTGATAGCCGCCTGCAAACGAACCGGTGCCAGCGCCGCTCGCTACCGAGCTGCTGTCGCCGATGACAACGGTCGATGCCGCTTGCGCGCTGGCGTTGGGGCCGATGGCGATGGCTTGGGCACCGTTGGCGGTAGCAAGCACGCCGAGCGCAACCGCATTCGCTTGAGGAGCGTTGGCCTGGTTGCCTACCGCCACCGCATTGGTGCCAGCACTGGCGGAGCCTGTGCCGACGGCAACCGAGGAGACACCGCTCGCCGTGACCTGATTGCCAAGAGCAAGGGAAAAATTGCCGATCGCGTTGGCATATGGACCCATGGCTACCGCGTTTTGCGCGGATGCATTGCTGTTTGAGCCCACGGCAACGGCGTTGCCACTGAACGCCTTGGCGAGCACACCTACAGCGACAGCATTGATCTGGGTAGCGTTGGCCTGGTTGCCAACAGCAATGGCGTTGGCGCCCGCTGCATTGGAGCTATTGCCCACCGCCGTGGCTGATGCGCCAGCACTGAGGGCGCCGGAACCGGCCGCGATTGATCCGGTACCGCCCGCGGTGGTCTGGTTACCGAGCGCGAGCGAATACGTGCCGGTGGCATTGGCGAGCACACCCATTGCGGTTGCATTGGCGACGTTAGCCGTGGCGCCGAGGCCTACGGCTACCGTGTTGTTCGCAGAAGCCGTGGCGTTATTGCCTACCGCTACAGCGGAGACGCCCAAACTGTTGGCGCCGGAGCCTGCCGCGACCGAGCCCACACCGCCCGCCGCGGCCTGATTACCAAGAGCAAGCGCGTAATTGCCTGTTGCATTGGACGTGGGCCCAACCGCGACTGCATTGGTAGCCGAGGCCTTGCTGCTTGCACCAATGGCGACGGAATAATTGGCACTAGCAACGGATCCCCAGCCTCCTGCGAACGCATAAGCGGCGTTGGAAAGGGAACTAACGCCCACTGCAGTTGAGTTACCTCCTGACGCAACGGAGAAAGTGCCCAAGGCACTATCACCAGCTCCGGTAGCCTTGGCGCTAACGCCAATCGCGACCGTATTGATGTTGCTTGAGACTGTGCCCTGGCCCAACGCTATTGCGCCGCCTTGGGTACCCGAAGCAACCGCTTGATAGCCGATGGCGATCGCGTAATTTGCTGACGCGGTGGATTGGTAACCGACCGCCACGGATTGCACTGCCGATGCATTCGCACTCGCGCCCAGCGCCGTGGCTTGATCAACCGCCTGCGCCAGATAGCCCATGCATGACGACGTATTGTAGTAAGCGTTATAAGGTGCAGCCGAACAATTCGCCTGCGCTTCCACTCGCCCGCCCCATGTACCCAAGCCTATAAGCAGCATCACACTTAGCATTCGCGGAGCAAGCGCCTGCAGGGACGAAGTACCACTCCCACTGCGCTGATCGACAACGGTGCCGTGGCGACACGTCGCGAACTCCGATGCCACCACAAGCTGCTTCAACGAAGCATTCCAGACCTTGCTATAGATCCTGTTCATAGCTGTCTCCGAAATCCGTTTTCAACGGACACTGGAAAAAATTCAAAACCATCGCTGCGGCAATCGCGCCGCGCGTCGAAAAGGGATCCCCGGCAGGCAAAGGATCCTGAGGCGTCATCTCGGGGGGTGGAGTCGATCGTCTGCCGCCCGCGTCAATTCGCGGACACATGCCTTCCTGGCACGCGGGAAAACTGGAAAAAGTTCAGTAACGGAGGAAGCCGAACGCGCCAGGGCGGTTGGGCGGAGCGCCTGGCAAGGCGTTCTTCAAAGCGCGGAACGGGCCGCTGACGCTATGACCGTTCCGGTACGCCGCGCCTGTCGGAAGCACGCGTGTGGAGTGAAAACCATAACTACTTGCGAAGCTATGACCGTAATGCATGACCGCCCCCGAGATTGCGCATGCATGGCCACACCCTGCGGCCATGCCGAAACCTGCGCACTCATTGAAGCGGATGGGAACGGCATTCGATGCACAAATTCGGCAAGACCCATACCCGTTTTCGGCAATTATCGTACTTATTTGGCAATTGACCGCCCGCTTGTACGTTTCTGGGGCAAAGCCAAACTATTTCGAGATACCCATGTAGGTTGGGGTGACAACCCCAACATTGCCATGCGTGCTGGGTGGCGGGTGTTGGGGTTTGCACCCCAACCTACGCGTAGCCGAACCCCAACAAGGGATGCACATGGCACGTTGGGGTTCGCCCCGGATCAAGTCCGGGGCTCTGCCCAACCTACGGGGTCACTGCGGTGCACGCATGCATCGGGATTCAATAGACGCCTTTGCACACATTGCCGGCCGACCGCACGAACACCGTGCGTGTCGACGGACTCCAGCTCAAGGTAAACCCCGCGGGAAGGCCCATGGTGATATCGGCGGTAGCGCTTTGCTCCACCGGGCCTACCGATGCGCTGCTGCCGTCGCCGAATGCGACCTTGGCACCGATGGCGTAACGCGAGGGGTCTGGGCACATCGCTGCATCCACCTGGCGCGATGCCGTGCCGCCGTAAGCGGTGATGTCCGGCAGGCTGCCGGATATAGGCATGCGTTGACCGTTGCTGCAGGTGGCGGTCAGTTCGTAGTTCACCGAGACGCGCATGGGTTGCGCCACCTGCAGCACCGCCAAGGCTTCCGGCTGGGCGGAGCAGCCCATCAGGAACGATTTGTGTTTGGTCACCACGTGCAACAGGTAGGTGCCGGATGTGTTGCCGACACCGTTAGGCAGTTTCAGCTCGATCCGTGTCGGCAAGGTGCCGGTGATCACCGGCTGCGCATCGACCAGCTTGCCGTGCTCGTCGGTGGCGGTGACTTGCGGATCGGCGCATTGCGGATCGGCGAGGTTGGTACCAGCCAGCGCCAGCGCAATCGGCGAGCTGCCGGGATGAAGCGCGAACAGGGGGCGATGATCGATGGTTTCGATGCCGCTGATCACCGGCGTGGCTTTCGACGAACCCGATGCGGTGGCGAGACGCTCGATGGTGGTGGCCAGGCCATCGGCCATCGCTTTCGCATCGCTGCCTGGGCAGCCGGGCTGCACATCGAGATAGGCGCGCGTGCGCTGCACGGCGGCGTCCGCGCGCCACACGGCGACGCGCGAGCCGTCATCGATGATGTCGACCGGCTGGCTGATCTTGTTGCCCAGCGATTTGCGCAACGCCTCGGCCATCGTGCCCATGCGTGCGCTGGCCGCGGTGAGGCGATCGTCGTGCAGTTTGTCCGCGCGTTCGGCCAGCTCCTGCCGTACGGCATCGAGCCGGCCGATCACCGCCTCGCCAGTCAGGCGAGGTGCGATCTGCGCCTGCACATGACCCGCCACAAGCGCGCCGCAACACCCCAACAAAACCAGCCAACCTGCGCTGCGCATCCGCCCTCCTCGCTTATTCTTCCGAACAATCCGCGCCGCCGCCGGTCTGGCAACTCTGCTGATCCGGCGGCAACAAGATGCCGGACGGCACGATGCCGAACGAGCGGTAGTTCGCCGTGATCACGCTGGCGTCGATATACGAATCCAGGTGATTGTTGACGTTCTGCGCGCGGCTGGAGAACAGCGACGTAGGCACGTTCACGCTGTCGCCGATGATCGACAGGATGTTGCCGTTGCGATCCACCGCATAGAAATACGCCGGCGGGTCGCCGACCAGGGTCACGTATTGCGTACCGACACCGGTGACGTAGATCGGGTTGGCCTGCGTGCCGATCGCCCCGCTCGCCGACCACGAACCGTTGCCGTCGTAGCTCCAGCTGTGATCGGTCTGATACAGGTTGCCGTGCGTCACCGCGATCGACAGCGGCGACGTACCGGCATCCACCACGTAACTGCTGCCGTTCAAGGAACTCAAGGTCAGCGATTGATCGTCCACGAAACTGAAACCGGACAGCGAACGGAACCCGCCCAGCGTTCCGACCTTGTTAGCACCGGTGAGCGTGGTGACGCCGCCGGCGTTGCCGCTCAGGGTGGCCGCGGTAATCGAGCCGCCCGCGCCTTCGCTCAGGGCGCCCGCCGCGTTCAAGCTGGTCGCGGTGCCACTGACGGCGCTGTTGATGGCGATGCCGCCGCTGGTGGTGGTCAACGCGAGGCTGCTGCCGCCGCTGACTGCGCCATTCACTACCAGCGCCTGCGCATCGGTCAGGCTGAAGTTGTTGGCGGTGAACGGCCCCAACGATCCGATTTGATTGGCGCCATTGAGCGTGGTGGCGCCAATGGAACTGCCCGTGAGTGTGCCGGCCTGGATGCCGTTGCTGCCTTCGCTGATCGATCCGGCCGAGTTGAGCGCCACCGTCGTACCGATCACCGTACCGTTGATGGCGATGCCGCCACTGGTGGTGGTCAGCGCGGTGCTGCTGTTGCCGTTCACCGAACCGTTCACCGTCAACGCTTGCCCATCGTTCAAGCTGAAGCCGTTGGCGCTGAAGTTGCCGAGCGCGCCCACCTGATTGTTGCCATCGAGCGTGGCGGCACCGGCCGCACCGCCGCTGAGCGTGCCGGCGGTGATGCTGCCGCCGTTTTCGATGATGGCGCCAGCTGCGTTCAACGTGGTGGTGGTGCCAAGCACCGCACCCTTGATGGTGAGGCCGCCATTGCTCACGGTGATCGCCGTGCTGGTGCCACCGTTCACCGTGCCGTTGATGGTCAGCGCCGGACCATCCAGCAAGGTGAAATGCGACGCGCCAAAATTGCCCAGCGCGCCGATCTGGTTGGCCGAACCGCTCAAGTTGGCCGCACCGCCGGCGCCACCGGACAGCGTGCTGGCGACGATGCCGCCGCCGCTCCCTTGGTTGATATTGCCGGCCGCGTTCAACGCGGTGCTGGTACCGCTTACCAGGCCGTTTAGGGTGAGATCGCCGCTGGTCACGGTGAGCGTGGTGCTGCCATTGCCGGTAATCGGACCCGTTACGGTCAGGCTCTGCCCGTTGCTCAGGCTGAAGCCGTTCGCGCTGAACGTGCCCAGCGTGCCGATGGTGTTGGTGCCGTTGAGCGCCGTGGCGCCCGCCGACGAACCGGTCAGCGTGCCTGCGCTCAGGCCGCCGGCACTGGTGATCGCACCGTTGGCGCTGGTCATCGTCAACGAACCGCTGGCGGTGATGCTGTTGGTGGACGTGATGCCGTTATGACCCGTCAGCGAGATGTTGCCGCCGCTGATGGCGCCACCGGTCGACAGCGTGCCTCCGTTGGACGCCAGCGCAATATCGCCACTGCCCGCGCTGATGCCATAGGCCGTCAACGTACCGCCCGCGGTCAGCGCAACGCTGCCGTTGGCGTTGTCGGTCAGCGAGGCAACCGTGAGATCGCCCGCATCGTTCAACGCCACGCCCGCACCGGTCGCCGTAACCGCGCCGGTGAACGTATTGCCGCTGTCGGTCAGCGAGATCGCTCCGTTGCCAGCATTGAGCGCAGTCGTGCCTGCCACCGCCAACGCACCGGTCTGATTGATCGCGCCACCATTGCTGGTCGCCACCAGATTGCCGCCGACGTTGCCGCTGCCGAGATTCAGATTACCGTTGCTGGTGGCCGTCAGATCGCCGGTATTCAACACGCCCAGGCTCAGCGCCGAAACGTCGTTGATCTGGGTGGCGCCACCGGTCAGGTTGACCGCGCCGCCGAACGCGTTGCCCGCATTGGTGAGCGTGATCGCGTTGGTGCCTGCGTTGAGCGTGCTATTGCCGCTCACCGACAGCGCACCGCCCTCGCTGATCGCACCGCCACCGCTGGTTGCCGCCAGGTCACCACTGACCGTACCGCTGCCCAGGTTCAGATCGCCCTGACTGCTCACCGTTAGCGAGCCGGTACGCACCGCGCCCAAGGTCAGCGCCGAGCCTTGGCTGATTTGCGTCGTGCCGCCGGTCAGTGCGACCGCACCGGCAAAATTGTTGCCACCGTTGGTCAGCGTGATCGCATTGCCGCCCGCGTTGAAGGCGCTGCTGCCGGTGACGGTGAATGCGCCGGTTTGCAAGATCGCGCCGCCAGTCGTGGTGATCGACAAACCGCCGCTGCCGATCGTCAGCGCATTGCCGCTGAACGTATTGCTGGTGCTGGCCAGGCCGGTGAGTGTTGCCGCACCACCGAGTGTGACGTCGCCCCCGGTGCTCAGCGTGAGCACATGCGCGCCATCGACGGTGGACGCAAAGTCGATATTGCCACTACCCGTGCTGTGCAGCGTAGCGTCCGCACCCAGCGTCACAGCGCTGTTGTAAGTCTGCCCGCCGCCGGTGGTTTCATTGCCGTTGATGGTGATGCCGTTCGCGGTGACGTTGAGCGCCCCGCCTACCGCGGTGCCCGGCAAGATCAAAGGCGCATTGGCGTAGTCCAGGGTGAGGTTCCCGCTGATGCTGGGTGGCAACCCTGCACTAAGAGGCGTGGATGAAGCGTAGGCGTTGGCGAATGATAGGTTTCCGATCGTACCCGCAAAGCTGACGCTGCTCTTGAACAGATTGCCGGCATTGTCGAGCTGTACATCCTTACCACCGCCGTTCTGCGTGATGACGGCCGCGCTGTTCACCGTAAGCGCGCCGCTCTGGTTGATCAGGCCGCTGCCGGTTGCCGTAAGCGTGCCGTTCACCGTACCGCTGCCCAGGTTCAAGCTACCGCCGCTGCTTGCGGTCAAGGCGCCGGTGTTGAGTGTGCCGAGCACGAGCGGCGTGGTGCCACCGTTGAGAATCTGTGTAGTACTGCCCGTCAGCGATACTGCACGGGAGAATGCGTTGCCGGGATTGGTCAACGTGATCGCATTGGAAGTGCCCGCATTGAAAGTGCTGGCGCCGCTGACGGACAACGCACCCGTCTGGCTGATCGGCCCACTCGCGTTTGCGACAAGATCGCCCTGAATGATGCCGCCGCCCAGCGTCAAGGCCGTACTGTTGGTGATCTGTGTGGCGCCACCGTTGAGTGACACGGCGCCACTGAAGCTGTTGCCTGTATTGATCAGCGTAATGGCATTGCCGCCGGCATTGAAGCTGCTGCTGCCATTGCCAGTGACGACGAATGCACCGCTTTGAGTGATCGGACCACTGGTAGTGGCGACCGAAAGGCCGCTACTGCCGATATTCAGCGCACCGCTGCTGAAGCTTCCGCTACTGCTGGTCAGGCCCAACAAGTCCGTGGCCGTGCTGCCACCGATGGTCACGCTACTGCTTGTATCGAGGGTAAGCGTATCAGCCGCAGCATTTACGCCCTTGGCCAATGTGATCGCACCGCCGCCAGTACTCTGCAATGCAACGTTTCCACCCAGGCTTACGGCGCTGTGATAGGTCTGCGCACCGCCGGTAGTCACGTTGGCACCGATGGTGATGCCTTTGGTGGCGGTAAGATCCAGCGCGCCACCGATCGTGGTCGTGGCGGTGGGCACCGTCAATGCCGCCTGGCTGCCGGAATAGTTGATCGTCAAATTACCGCCTACGCTGGCCGGCAAACTCAAATTGGCGCCGAGCGGGTTGGTATCGGCATTGAACAGCGTCAGGTTACGTATCTGCGCACCTGGGCCGGCAGTGAAACTGACCAAACCTTGAAAATCGTTGCCGGCATTGTCCAGCACGATGTCCGTATTATTGCTGTTCTGCTGAAAGCTCGCCGTGCCGGAAACGTTCAAGCCCGTAGTGCCAGCGCTGTCGTCCTGCGTGATCGAACCATTGCTGATGACCGCAAGCGAACTCACATTGCTGTCGCCCAGAAGCAGCGCAGTATTGTTGGTGATCTGCGCAGCACCACCACTCAGCAAGACCGCCCCCGTGAACGCGTTGTTCCCGTTGGTCAAGGTGATCGCTTGTCCAGCGCCGGCAGTGATGGTGCTGCTGCCGCTGACGGACAAGGCGCCAGCCTGGCTGATCGCACCGCCGGCCGTCGCAGTCAAATCACCACTGATGGAGCCAGTACCAAGATTCAGCGCATCGGAGAGGCCTGTGGTAACCGTAAGCGCGCCGGTGCTCAGGGTTCCCAAGGTGAGCGCTGCGTTGTTGTTGATCTGCGTGGCGCCACCCGTCAACGATACGGTGCCGGCGAAATTGTTGTTGCTGTCGGTCAGCGTGATGGCGCCGCTGCCTGCATTGAAAATGCTGTTGCCCGTAACGCCAATACCCGCGGACTGGCTGATCGCGCCCGTAGTGGTTACCGACAAAGCGGCAAGCCCCGACGCTCCGCCGGTAAATGCCACGTTACCCTCGGCCTCGAGCGTCAACCCGTAGTTGTTGGAGCCGTTGAGGCCATTCACCACATTAGCGAAACTGATGCCGCTGCCTGTACCCGTGCCTTGCAAGATAACGTTCGCACCCAGCATTACCGGACCGGCATAGGTTTGGGCGCCGACACTGATCAGGTTACCGTTGAGCGTAATGCCGTTTGCATCGGTGACATTCACCGTGCCACCGACGCTCAGTGCACCCCCTGCTGTAGCCGCCGGCAGCACAAGCCCAGGCGCGGAACCGGTGTAGTCCAGTGTGAGGTTACCGCCGATGCTGGCCGGCAAAGTCAAGGCGCCGGTGGAGCCGGATTTATCGAAGAGCGTCAGATTGTTGATCTGTGCACCCGTTCCGGTAGCGGCAAAACCGATGGTGCCTTTGAACTGATTGTTGGCGTTGTTGAGCAAGATGTCTTGCCCGGTGCCATTGGTGGCGTTGGTCTGTGTGAAGCTGGCCGCGCCCGCCACGGTCAGGGCCGCAGTGTTGCTGGATTGGGTGATGGCGCCATTGCTGGTTACGTTGAGTAAACCCACGCTGCCGTAGCCCAAGTTGGTAGAACCCAGACTGTTCACCGTCAGATCGCCGGTGGCGAGCTGGCCAAGCGTCAAGCCAGCGGCATTACTGCCGATCTGAGTGGTGCCGCCCGTAAGCTTCACCGTACCTCCGAAACTGTTACCGGTATTGCTGAGCGTGATGGCATTGCTGCCAGCATTGAAGGTGCTGCCAGTACCCACCGATAGCGCGCCGACTTGCGAAATGGCGCCGTTGAAGCTGGTAACGGTCAGCGAACCGCTGAGCAAACTGGCGCCCAGTTGCGTAGCGACATTGTTCTTCAGCGTTGCATTACTGCCGGTGAGGCTTACCGCGTTGGCAAAATTGTTGCTGCTGTTAGTCAACGTGATGGCGTTACCACTCGCGTTGAAGGTACTCGTGCCCTGCACTGAGAACGCCCCACTCTGGCTGATGCCGGCGTTCGTGGTGGTAACGCTCAGGTTGCCGCTGCCACTAGTGCCGATGGTCAAGCCACTGTTGGACGAGCTGAACGTTCCGCTGCTCGTGTTCAAGCTGCCAAGTGTCACGCTGGAACCAAAACTGATCGCCCCACCGGTGTCTTGCACAGTAAGCCCATAGCTGCTGCCGGTTACCCGACCCAAGCTAATGGTGCTGGTGGCACCGCCCGTATCCGTAAGCGTGGCAGTCGTGCCAAGCGTCGTCGTACCGCTGTAGGTCTGGCCACCGCCCGTGGTGGCAACGCTGCTGGTGTCGAGCGCAGTGGTGCCGCTGATGAACAGCGAATAGAGATTGGCGATCGCACCGTTAAGCGTTGCATTGCCGTTGATGTTGAGCGTATCGGTCTGACCCGACGCGCCATTCACCGCGGCCAGACTGACAGTCGAACCGTTCAAGTTGACCGTGAGGTTGGGTGCATTGCCCAGCGTCACCGCGTTGGCGTAGGTCTGCCCGTTGTTGGTGGTCACATCGCCATTCAACGTGGTGCCGCCCGACGTCGACGAGACGAGCAGACTGTTGGCGTTGAACGTGCCCAAGGTAGTCGTGCCCGTGCCACTATTGATAGTGACGTTGTTCAGCCCGTTCGTGCCGCCTGCCACATCGTTGAAGGCGATATTGCCGTTGTTCGTGTTGATCGCCAACGACTTAATGAACACGCTCGCGCTGTCGACGGTGCTGCCAAACGTAACCGCTCCGCCCGTGGTGGAAAGCGTCAGATCGTTACCCAGCGTGACGGCGCCCTGATAGTTTTGTGCGCCGGCGGTGCTGATGTTGCCGTTCAGCCTGACACCGCCCGTCCCCGGGGTCGAAAGAGACGCCAGCGCCGTATTCGTGCCGACGGCACCGTTGAAGGTAATCGATCCCGTGCTTGTTGCCGTCAGCGCATACCCGCCATCCACTGCGCCGTTGAATGAAAGAGTAGATCCGTTCAGAGTGGCCGAACCACCCAGCAGCACGGCGTTGCCGTAAGTCTGCCCATTGGTGGTGGTGACATTGCCGTTCAGCGTAGTGCTGCCGGTGCTCGAAGAGATGTTCAGGCTATTTGCGTTCAGCGCACCCAGCGTTGTCGTGCCCGTACTGCTGATGGCGACGTCGCCAAGCTTGGTGGTGCCGCCCACTGCTCCATTGAAGTTGATACCGCCGGTGCCGGTGCTGATGGTCAGTGAGTCGTTCGAAGCACTCGCACCATCGACGGTGCTGCCGAACGTCAATATCCCATTGTTGGTAGTGGCGAGCGCAACGTTGTTACCCAGCGTGACGGCGTCCTGATAGTTCTGCGCACCGGTGGTGGTGACGTCGCCGTCCAGCGTGACGTTTCCTGCGCCAGAAGTCGAAAGCGACGCCAGCGATGTATTCGCGCCTACGGTGCTGCCGAAAGTAATCGGGCCGGCCGTAGCTACACTCAACGCGTACCCACCATCCACCGTACCGTTGAACGAAATGGCGCCGGCGTTGCCCGTTCCGGTGCTGCTCAAGGTGGTAGCACCGCCCAAGATGATGCCGCCGCCGGGCGTGTAGTTCTGGCTGCCCCCTGTGCTCAGCGAAGCGGTAGCGCCGTTGCCCAATTGAATGTTGGCGCTGCCGGTTGTAGTGACCGCCAAATTGCCGCCAATGGCAGCATTGTCCAGCGTCGCTGCGGCGCTGCCGGCGTTGATCGTCACATTGCCGCGCGTGGTGATCTGGCTTCCGGCCGTTTCGGTAAAACCCTTACTGGTGACGCTGAGCGCACCTGTGCCGGACGAAGCGGTGGTATCGATCGTGCCATTGCTGGCGCCATTGCCGATCTGCACCGCGCCAGTGGTGTGAATATCAACGTCGCCACCATACGTCTTGATGCTGGCCGACGCGGCGTCACCGACGATAACCGCACAAGCTGTCGTCGAGCCGCAACTTGTATTGTTGCTATAACTGGTGCTGGTGGCGCTGCCGCCATAGTTCGCCCACAGATGCACATTGAGCGGATTTCCGGCGCCCAGGCCGGTAATGTCGCTATTGACCAAAATACTGCCGGCCGCCTTCAAGTATAGCGAGGCTGAGCCTGCGGCGGTGATCGGGGCATTGACCGTAATATCGCCATTGTCGGTACCGGTGCCACTGTTGTTCGTGTATACGAACACATTGGTACCGCCGGTCAGCGCGCTGTTGACATTGGATGCGCTGATGGTCGACGTACTGCTGGCGGTGAACGGGTTGGTGAACGAGGCGGTACCACTCGTCTGTATCGTCACGTCATAAGGATCGAGCAGCCATGTACCAGCCTTGCCGTGAGCCGCCGAAGCGTCGGCACTGCCTTGCACATTCAAGCCATCATGCGCGGAGGTTTCTATTAACCCCCCATCGCCCCCCACCGCACCGCCCCGCGCGCTGATGCTGCCGTAGAAATTGTTGGCCTGGTTACCCCAGACCACCACTGAACCGCCGTTGCCGCTTTGCGTGGCATCGGCATTGAGCTTGGCGGTAGGCGCAACATACGTGGCATTGGCCGTCTGCAGCCCTTCCCCACCCTGGTAACCGCCACCTACGCGAATAGTGCCGCCACCTTGCGTGCCGGATGCATTGATATTGCCGGTGACGCCGACGTTCTGGTCCGACAGCACCTGCACGCTGCCACCTTCGCTACCGGACACATCAATCGTGCCGCTGGTAACCGTATTGCCACCGCCGGCGATCAACTGCACCTTGCCGCCGCGGGTAGTGATACCGCCGGCCTCAACTACGCCGGTGTTGTTGACCAGGTTGGTAAACAGGTCTTTCGCCGCCGACGCCTGCAGCACTACGGTGCCGCTGTCGGCCTGCAGCTTGCCCTTGTTGGTGACAGCCGCTTCATCGGCATTGAGCCGCTTCTGCAGTGCGCCGGTCACCTGCACATTAATCAAACCATCGCCATCGAAATCGAGCACCGCGCGATCGGCACCGTCGAGGTTGATGTGGCCGTAGTTGGCGAGGATCACGCCGTCGTTTTCAACTTGTCCGCCGATCAGGCTGACCGAGCCGCCGCTGGCCGCTTCGATGGTGCCGTGATTGACGATGCCGGCGCTGCCGCCATGCGCATCCAGGTTGAAATGGTTGGCAAGGAAATCGCTGGGCGTGAGGTCCAGCGTGCTGGCCACCAGGCCGCCAACGTTCATCTGCGAGCCGGCGCCGAAGATGATGCCGTGCGTGTTGATCAGGAAGATCTGGCCGTTGGCGTTGACGTGGCCCAAGATCTGGCTGGGGTTCTGGTCGAGAATGCGGTTCAGCGCCACCGAGGTGAACGACGGCTGCTTGAACAGCACCGAAGCATTCGCGCCGACGTTGAAGCTTTGCCAGTTCAACGCCAGCATCTGCGATTTCTGCACGATGGTGGTGTTGGCGCCGCTCTGCGAAATGGCACCGCTGCCGCCGACGATCGTGCCGCCGGTGGGCGTGGCGTTCGCCGCCACAGCTCCACCTGCCCATGCTTCGCCGCCGCAGGCGAACAGGCCCAACAGGGAGAACAGGCTCGCCGGCAGCAATTTGCGCCGCAAGTCGTTCAATCCATTCGAGTGACGTGACACGTGCTGCGGTTTGCCAGTATTCGTGTTCATGATTGTCTCCCTCAAAACGTCAAGCCCATACGTCCGTATACGTGGTATCCGTGCCGATCCGAGGCCTGCTGGCTACCCAGCGGAATCGCACCGTCCAGATGGAATTCGAAATGGTGGAACTGCGGTATGCGGAAAATGAAACCGGCGCCCCAGCCGCTGAAGCTGATCGGCGGCGTGTTGTTGTGCAGATCGGCACCTGCGGCGAAGCCACGCGCATAATCGAAGAAGGTTTCCACTTCCAGCAGCTCGCGCCATGGCCTGGCGAAGAACGGCGAAGTGACGTTGCCGAAGCCCGGCGCATCCACGTGGTATTCCACCGAGGTGTAATAGCCGCGGTCCATCAGACCGTCGGCAATCGGATAGGCGCGCACGCTGTCGGGACCGCCGATGACGAACTGCTCCATCGGCACCAGCGCATCCGGCGTCCATTGGCCGTTGAACTTGAAGTACAGGCGCTGCGCCTGGGTCAGGAACTGCAGGCGCGTGTAGCCGATTTTCGCCACGGTGAAATCGTGCGCGTGGTTGGGGCTGACCAGATCCGGTTCGTGCGACTGGTCGGAGAGCGACTTGCGCACGCTCACCTGCAACAGGTCCACGCCGTGGAAGCGGCGGTCGGTGTGGTTCATCGCATAGGCGAGTTCGAGCAGGTTGAACTTCTCGTTCGACAGCTGCAGGCCTTGCGTGCTCAGCTTGGATTGTTCGCGAATGCCATGCAGCGACGCCTGCATCTTCATGTCGTCGGTATTGAGGAATTTCCAATCGCTGCCGGCGTAGTACTGCGTGGTCGGTCCACGTACCTTCAGTGCCGCAAAGCCGTCGGAGTTGATCTGCAGCTCGCTGCGCGATCCACCCACCGTGACGTTCATGCCCGGCACCACCACCAGCGGCGCGGTGTAGTTGAGCGAGCCGTACGCGTTCTGGTTCGGATCGAGCGCGTAATTGGCATTGGCCGATAGCGAATCACCGATGCCCAGCGGGCTGTTCCAGGTCACGCCGCCTTGCGCGCGATAGCGTCCGGTAAGCGGCGTGCCGTAGTTGTCCGCGCCGGTGGTGAAGGTGAACGGGATGCGTGCTTCGCGCGCCACCATGATCAGGTCGGTATCGCCGGTTTGCCGGCCTGGCTGGAAGGTGGACGCCACCGATACGCCCGGCAGGTCGCGCACATACAGCAAGGCGGAGTCCACCGTGCTCTTCCGCAGCGGCTCGCCTTTCAATTGCTGCGCGGGTGCAGCGATGACGCTGGCGTAATAGCGCTTGTTGCCCTTGACGATGATGCGGCCGACGCGGCCTTCCAGAATCTGGATCTGGATTTTCTGATCGGCGCCGATCGTCTGCGCCGGCAGGAATGCGTTGGCTACGATAAAGCCGGCCTGGCGGTAGCGCTCGGTGATCTTGTCGGCCACGCCCTGCATCTGCGCAAAGGTGAGCTGCGCCGGCTGATCGGCGCTGCCGCCGAGCTTCTTGTACTCCGCATCGGCCATGCCCTGGATGCTGTCGAAGGTGATGCCCGCATCGGGATGATCGCCCACGCCATCCACACGGAAACCACGCACGGCGATGCGTTGCGCCGCGGCGCTGCCTTCGCGCTCTTTTACCGGCGGCACCACACCGCTTTCGCTGGGCGCGGAGGCCAATGCCGCGTTGCCTGCCGTGGACGTCGCGGGCACTGCGCTGGCGGCGGCTTCGGCATTGCTGCTTGCCGCGTTCGTGCCTGCACCGAAACTGTAGGTGGCGAATTGATCGGCCAGATACGCATGCGCCTGCGGGTAACCCGCCTTGTTCAACGCCGCCGTGATGCGCTCGGCCAGCGCCTGCAACTGCGCATGATCGAGCGCGTTCGCATGGCCGGCCGCAGCCATCGCCTTTTGATATTCGCCGTCGACGATTTTCTGGATATCCGGCGACGATGCCGGTACCCCGCTTACCAGGATGTTTTGCGCAGCCGCTGGAGCGCCACCTTGCGCCCATGCCCTGCCGCCACTCAATGCCAAAGCCAATGCTGCTGCCATGCATGCAATCCGCACGATACGTATCCTCTGAATCGAAACGCGGTGGTGTATATGGATCGGGAGAACGCGGACGCGCTCCCTTCGATCAACTTTGTGGTTTTAAAAACGGAACCCCTGCTGCGGAACGCACGCCGTACTTTGGTGCGTCCGTTTGTCCCCTGTACGCCGGCCAGTCCGGCGCGGCGTGAGCCTGCTTATGATGCCTCCATTCGATAGCGTGTTCCAAGTCGCATTTTTTGCTTTCCTGCCGATGTAACGGCATTACCTTTGCTTAGATTTGCTCCCTCCCCTGCATGCAGGGGAGGGCCGGGGTGGGGTTGCACGAGCTTGCCGCGCAGCGCGAATTCATCGCGAGGTTGCGTCACCCCACCCCAACCCTCCCCTACTTCGCAGGGGAGGGAGCTGATCCTGGCAACAACAAACTCCATCCATGGTCACGGGATTTATGCATTCCCCCGCAACCGAAACACCCAATACATCGCCATTGCACACAGCAATACGCCAACAACCGCCGCCACGATCCATTTCCGCGCGGCATGCCGCGGCGGAAACAGACCGGGCAATACGTCGCCTTCGGGCACCGTCGCACGTTCATGCGAACTCGGCGCCGGCCGCACAATCGCATTGCGCGCGGTCACTACATGGCTTTCCAATAATGCGCCCAGCAGATGACGGCGGCGCGACCGGTATTCCTCGCGGCTGATGCGGCCCAGGCGGTGTGCGTCGTCCAGCGCGTGCAGGCTTTGGTTGATATGGCGTTCGCGCTCGTTCATTTGAGCTCCCTCAGCACGCGGAAGCCCACGTCTTTTTGCGCGGCGCCGCTGTCGTCGCGGCGGGCGTTCACGGTGCAATCGGACCAGTAGCTGTTGAAGCTGCCGCCGCGCACCGCTACGCCGCCGCCGGCGGTGACCCATTCCCACACGTTACCCGTCATATTCACCAAGCCCCATGGATTGGCTTCGCGCCCGCGTGCCGAAATCGGCGTGGCGGTGCTATCACCGCTGCCGGCCGTGGGCGGAATGCAATTGCTGTCCGACGCCTGCGACCAGTTTCCGCCGGCCTTGGCGGCGTGCGTCCATTCCGCATCGCTGGGCAGCCGATAGACGTAGCCGCCGCTGGCCGAACTCAGCCATGCCGCATATGCCTTGGCCTGCGCCAGGCTGATGTTGCTGATCGGCAGGCTGCTGCCGTCCGGATCGTCCACCGGCTTGGCTGAGCATTGCCCGGTGGCGCTGCAGAAGCGGTTGAATTCGCCCACCGTGATTTCCGCGCGCGACAGCGCATATGGCTTGCCGCCACTGACGCCCGGAATAACCACCAGCGACGGACCACGATGCTGGCCGAGCGTGTCGAAACAGGCCTTGCCCTTGCCGATCAGATCCGGCTGGTTGCAGGGATCGGCACTGGGGCCTGCTGGCGTGGTGGGCGTGGCGATGTTGGCGGTGGCCGCCGCACTGTTGGCGGGCGTCGTGGCCTTGTTGTTTGCGCCAGGCTTGGCGGTGGTGCCGGGCGTGGGCTGCCCAGGCGTGGTACCGGGTGTGGGTTGCGCAGGATTAGTAGGCGTCGGCGTGGCAGCGGCAACTTCGGTCGGCTGCATGCTGTTGAGCAGATCGGCCAGCGTGCCTTGCAACTGGCCGCGTTGTTTCAGGTCGGCTTCCAATTGCTTCAAGCCATCCGGATCGGCCTTGCGTGCATCGGCCAATTGCTTCTTCATGCGATCCAGATCCGCGGCGGCTACCGGTTTGCCGCGTGCGTTCATCACCGCCGCAAGCAAATCGTCGCGCTGCTTGGCGTTGCGCAGTTCGCTGCGATTGCCCAGGGTCTTGATGCCCTTGGCCAGCAGATCCGAAGCGGATTGGTAACGGCCACGCTGGATCGATACATCCGCTTGCCGCAGATAGGCGCCGGCGAGCAATTGCGGCCCCTCTTCGCTCAGGAACGGATTGTCCGGCTGCAGCGTGCGGATACGCGCCAGCGATTCTTCCGCCTTGCCGATATCGTTGGCGGCCGCGGCGCGCTTCAGCGATTCGATACGTGCAGTGACTTCGGCCGCAGCGCTTTCCTGGTTGAGTTGCGCTTCTTGTTGTTGCTGCAGCGTATCCAGGCGGCTGCGCTGCGCACGCAACGCGCTCGATTGCGGCGCGTATTGCAAACCGAGATTGACCAGGTTGCTGGCCTGCTGCAATTGCAGCGGATCGGTCTGCTTGCCGGCTTCGGCGGCGATGACGCTGGCGAGGTTGTCGACCAGTTTGCGCGTATCGGGGGAATTGTCGCTGTGCAACGCATTCAGCGCGTTGCTCACGGATTGCTGCCATTCCGCGGTCAACGCCGGCGCCGCAATCAGATCCGCCAGCGTCTTGCGCGCTTCCGGAAGATTCTGCGTGGGTGCGGTCGCGACCGCCTGCGTCGCGTTCATGCCGGCCAGTTGCGATTCGCGCAGCTTCAGGCGTTGCGAATCCGGGAACAGCCGCATGGCCAGCGCCAGGTCGGCCTTGGCTTCGTCGATGCGATTGGCGCTGGCGGCATGGCCGATGGCGATGTCGTACTTCAGTTCCAGCTCGGCGTTTTTCAGCAAGGCGCTGTGCGGGTCGATGGCGCGGATCTTGGCCAGCGTTTCCACCGCGTTATCCGGCTGGTTCTCGAAGATAGCGCCCGCATCGATGCGCTGCGTGAGTTGCGTATCGAGCGTGTTTAGCAGATCGTTCTTCTGCGCTTCGATCGCGCTGCGCTTGGCGTCGAGCGTGGGTGAATAAAGCTTCAGCTGGTCACGCAACTGGAACACATGCTGCGTGCCGGCGTAATCGTAGCGGTTCTGCGCGGGGTTCCAGTAATTATCGATGCGGCTGAGCAGATAGCTTTGGATCGCATCGCCCTGGTCGAGCACGATGCGCTTGCGCTCGTCGTCGCTCAGGCTGTTCAGCGCCTGCGCGGCCTGGTCTTCGTTGCTGTAGTGATCGGGCGCGTTGAGCGAGAAGCGGCCGACAATGTTCGCCACGTGCTGGTTGTGCATGTAATGCGTCAGGCCCCAACCGGCGCCGACCAGCAGCACCAGCGCGCCACCGCCGTAAGCGAGTTGCGGGCCGATGCGTTCGCGCAGGCTCAATTCACGCAGGCCTTCCACCAGCTCCACTGCATTTTTCAGGCGCTGCTCGCCATGGAACGCCACCGCATCGCACAGCGCCTTGTACTGGCGCTTGGTAAGGCCCGGCACCGGCGGCGGCTTGCGCCCTTCGCGCTCGGCCACTTCCGCGCTGACCTTGTCGAACGGATGCTTGCCGGTGAGCAGTTCGAACGTGACGCAGCCCAGCGCATAGATATCATCGCTGGGCGTGGGCTCCTTGCCTTGGATCATTTCCAGGCTGGCGTACGCTGGCGTGAGCGCGCCGAGTGTGCCGGCATCGAACAAGGTCTGCTCGCCCGATGCATCGGCGGCATGTTTACCAGCGCGGGCGATACCGAAGTCGAACACCTTCGGCACGCCGTCGCGCGTCACCATTACGTTGCCGGGCTTGAAGTCCGAGTGGACCACGCCGGCGCTGTGCGCGCGCTTGAGCGCCCAGGCCATGCCTTCGATCAACGGCCGCGCCTGCGCCAGCGGCATGCCGTTGAAGGCTTTCTCGCGGATAAGCGCCTTCAGGTCCTGGCCGTCGACGTATTCCATCGTCATGAAAACGATGGTGCCGTCCTTGTCGAAGTCGAACACGCGCACAATGTTGTCGTGCGCCAGCAACTGCGAACGGCGCGCTTCACGCTGCAATGCAATCAGCGAATCGGGATGGCGGCGGAATTCATCGTTCAACACCTTTACCGCGACGTACGGATCGCGGTCGCGCGCTTCCACCTTGCGCTCGTCGCGCGCCAGGAACACCACGCCCATGCCGCCGCGGCCGACTTCGCGCTCGAGCAGAAAGCGGCCTTTGAGCAGCATGCCGACCGTGGCGTATTCGCTGCTTTCCACCTGCGCGATGCGCTGCCAGGTGTCGCGGTTGGAACTGGAGTTGCCGGTGCTTTGTTCGGTGTGCACGGGGCCGGTGGATGAAGGTCCCGATGCCGGCTTCACCACGGTGGCTTCGGCGTCAGTGCCTGCCGGTATCGCCGCGGGCTTTACTTGCGTGACTTCCGATTCAAACACCGGTTGTGCCGGCGTGGGTGGTTTGACCACGGTGGCGTCGTTGGATGGCGCCGTGGCGGGCTTCTGCACTGCGTGCAGTTTGGCGATCAGGGCGCGCGCGATATCGGGTGAGAGCGTGCCTTCTTCCAGCGTGCGTTCGAGCAACGCTACGTCGGCAAGGTAATCCTCGTCCGCTTGCGGGCCGCGCTCACCCAGCGCCTCGAACAGTTCCGGCAGCTTGCGGCGACGCGCGTTGAAGTCGTCGATGAGGTCGGCGAGGAGGGTCATAGGGTGCGACCAACCCCACATTGCGCGGAGTAGCGCCCTCTCCCCTTCGGGGAGAGGGCTGGGGTGAGGGGAAACGGCTTGCCGGAAAGCCCACATATGCAGGCATGTCTTGGTTTTTTCCCTGCCTGGTAGATAGCTACCTTACGGCAAGATTGGCCCCTCACCCCGGCCCTCTCCCCGGAGGGGAGAGGGAGCTGTTTCGGCACGAATAAACAGGTCATAGACATCAACACCCTTAATCCTTCAACCGCACGATCACGGCAGAAATGTTGTCGCGACCGGCGCGATTCAAAGACAGCTCGAACAACCTCGCCAGCAAGATCTGCGGATCGGCGTGCGCGCGGCATTCCGCGTCCAGCTCCGCATCCGACAGTTCCTTGTTGACGCCATCGGTGCAAAGCAGAAACGCCATGCCGGGGCGGCTGCCGGCCACCACCCAATCCACGTACAGCGTTTCTTCCGCACCGATCGCGCGCGTGAGCACGCCCGCGCCCGGCTGCGCCTGGCCGATCTGCGTCACGTCATTTTTCAAGCCATGCACGTGGTCGCGCGTGATCTGCTGCAAGCAGCCGTCTTCGAAGCAATACGCGCGGCTGTCGCCGACCCAGCCGCACAGCATGAAATCCTTGTCGTGCACCAGCACCACCACGGTGGAACCGATCACGTCCACGTTGCGTTCCTGCGCGGTGCGGCGCAGGTCGGCGTTGACCTGCACCAGCGTGTCTTCGATCGCTTCGACGAAATCGAACACGCTGCCCGGCCGCGGCAGCGCGCGCAGGCGTTCCACGATCATGTTGCTGGCGTAGTCGCCGGCGGAGTGGCCGCCCAGGCCATCGGCCACCACCCACATGCCGACGTCTTCGCGCACCAGCACCGCATCTTCGTTGTGCGCGCGAACCTTGCCGGTGTCGGTGTGGCCGACGGATTCGTACCGTAACGTCATGAAGTCACCTCGATCACGGCCAGCGGCCAGTGCGCCGGTTCGCTGCCCAGGCCGGCGGCGTTGGCGATGCGCGCACGCGCGTCATCGCAGGAAGGCATCGCCAATGCGCGCGCGTAGACGTCGGGCGGAAGCTGCACCAGGCTTTGCGTCGCTACCAGCAGCAGGCGGTCGCCCTCTTCCACCGCGCACACCACTTCGTCGCACAAGGGTTCGCTCGGGCCGCCCAGGCCGGACGCCACCGGCGCGGCACGCGTAAACAGCAAATCGTCGAATTCGCCGCCCAAGGCATCGCCCTGCTCCGTCGCCGCAGCGCCGGTGGCGAACAATGATTGCAGGCTGCCTTGACGCCAATGCCACGCCGCCGCCGTGCCGATGCGCAACAGATTGGCCCAGCGCTGGGTGATGCGCACGGCGATCACCGAACCGTCTTCGGGAATGGGATTGATCAGGTCTTCGCTGCGCTCGCGCAACGAGGGATGCAACGCCAGCAGGCGTTGACGCAGCATCTGCAGACCGCCGTTGAGATGCTCCGCTTCCAGTTCGTGCGCCACCTTGTTGGCGGCGGCAGCAGCCTGACGGCGCGGATCGTGATTGCCTTCATCCGCGGCGACCAGCGCCAACGCAATATCGCCGCGATACACCATGGCGGCACTGCCGTTTATCTTCGTTTCGCTCTCGCCGGTCGTGCCGGACGCCACCGCCATCGACACCGATGGTGTGAGATCGGCAAACAGTTCGCTCAAGTCATCCGGCAGCAGATTACGCGGCGCCGGTGCGGCGACGTGCGGCGCCACCGAGACATGCGCGGCATGCGAATGCGCGTGCGCCGGCGTCTCGAACACGCCCAGCGACTGCCAGCCTTCATCGGCATGACGCGCATCGAGAAAACCCGCATACGCCGAAGGCTGCGGCAGGCCGCGCGTCACCAGCACGCTGGGCGGTACGTGGCCGCCGCCTTGCGTCCACCACAGACACCAGCCGCTGCCACTGGCGCTGATGCGGGTCCACAGATCGGCGAGAAATTCGCCATCCGTGCGCAAGCGCGGCAATGGCAACCGCCATTGCATGGCGTTGTACCAGGCGACGTGCTCCACGCCGTGCACGTGCGTGTGATTGGGCGCCATCATCGGCATGTCGGCCAGCGCGAGCAGTTGCGCATCGAACGCTTCCACACTCAGCGCTTGAGCTTGCGCGCATGTATGCGCGTGCTCGATCGCGGCGAACCAGGCGTCACCGTCGCGCAACATGCCCCAGGCATCATCCATCGGCGTGGCGATCACCATCGGAAAACTGCGGCCGACGCGATCATTGGCCGGCCCCATCACACCCACCCACGCCGCACTGGTGCACACGCCCGGCGAAAGCACGAAACGCCACGTCGGACTGCTGCGATACGCATGCTGCCAGGCATCGCCCAGCGCAAGCTTGCTTTCGTTTACCGCGCGCTCGAAATGCTGGTCCCAGGCGTCGACGAACGGCGACGGCAAGCGCCGCTGGACGAAATCGCCCGCGCCTGGAAGTTTGCCGAAGAAACCCGCCGCCCCTGTCGCCATGCTCGACTAGCCTCCGCACCGGAAACGCTGCACGGCGTTATTGAGGAAGGGGTTTTTCAGGTTATCGGCCTGCACCGTGAGCTTGGCGACGTGGCCGCCGAAATTGAAGCTGGCCAGATAACGCAAGTCCGACTGGCGCTGCAGGTTGGCGGCCTGCAAGGCATGGAAGAACGCCCAGTCGCCCTGGTAGTCGAAGGTGCTGAGCAGATTGCCGCTGGTATCCCATGCGGAAATCGTTACGTGGCCGGGCTGTGGACCGGGCCATTTCATTCCCGCACTGCTTACGCCGCCGGGTTGGTATTCGAACTTCTGCCCGTCGACGGTCATGGCGAACTTGCCGATGCCCGCATCTAGCGAGGGCGCCACCAGCGTGAAATCCACTTCCGGCGTGGCGCCGTTGTTGCGGAAATACATCTGCTTGATGGCGTCGGCCAGTTGCATCTGCGCCAGCATGCCGGGCGAACCGCTGACTGCGCCGGGGCCGCTCTTCCACTTCCAGGTGGCGCCGCTGGCATCGACCAATTTATCCAGCGTCTGCTTGTAGAAGCTGTCGAAGCGGCCGCCGTAACCGAACAGCTCGCCGAAATTCTGCACCGGAATATCGGATGCGCTGTTGGGCGTAAACGGGAAACGCCCGCGCGTGAAGCTGGCGCAATCCTTGGCCACCGCCTGCTGGAAGGCATCGCCCAGCGCACCAGTGGTACCGGTGGCGACCAGCGCTTCGCTTTTGCCGGTCAAGGCGGCGACCCAACCCGTGACGGGTGGCGGCAATTGCGCGGCTTCCTGCTGCGCCATCAGCAACTGCGGGTTTGGTTGGCCGGCGGCGTTGCTGAAATCGCTCATGGTCAGCAAGGTCTTGCTGAGCTGATCGAGCACGCTCAGCGTGTGATCGATCGGCGTACTGCCCGGCGCGCCTTCGGTCAGTTTGTCGAGCGTATCGAAATGCGCGCTGATCGCATCGCCCGGCTTGGCGGCGGCGCTCTTCTCTCCACCTTCGCCAGCCTTGACGCCGGCATTGGCCAGCGCGCGCATCACCGCGGTCTGCTCGGCGCGTTTCTCAGCGACTTTCTTCAAGGCGCCTTCCGCCTTGTCGGCATCGGTGGCCGGTGGCGCGCGCATCAGATCGTGCGTGTTGTCGCGCACCAGCACCAGCAACGATTTCAATGGCGAGCTGGGGCCGGACAGCTTGGCTGCGATCGCACTGGCGTCCTGGATATTGGCGATCGGCTGCAGTTGCAGATCGTTGAGCAGGTCGTCCCACACCTTGATGTAATCGGTCTGGTACAGCGCCAGCACCTGCTGCGCGAGCCTGGCCTGGCCGATCGCATCGATCTTGCCGCTGCCGAACACCCAGTCGTCCTGCGTGAACTGCTTCACTGCCTGCTCGATACCCTTGTTCACCTGCATCGCAAACGCCGGCTGCGTGTAGAGCGCAGGAATCGGCTCGGACAAGGGCGCGCCGCTGCGGCGACGGAACACGTTGCCGAGCAGGCCCAGCTCCTTGTCCAGTTGCAGTGGCGGATTGTCGGCGCTATCCGCGTTGAGCTTCATGCTGCCGTAGATCAGCGTGGACAGATCCGCCGTGCGCAGCGTGCTGCGTGCCTGCTCCACCATCGCATCGTCCAGATGGATGGCGCGCAGTTGTCCCGGCTCGCCGACCAGTGCATGGAAATGCTTGTCGAGTGCCTTCTGCAGCACCGGATCGTCCGGGAAAATCTTGCGCCATTCGATATCGGTGAGCGCGACGAGCTGATCGGCATTCTGATGCTGCGGTTCGCCCAGCATCAAATAACCCTTGAGGTAGTAATACAGTGCCTGCGGATCGCTGGCGCTGCTGGTCAAGCCGGTACGGAACTGCGAGGCCACGCCAGGCAGCAGCAGACCGTTGAGTTCGCGCAGATAAGCACCGTGCACTTCATCGCCGACCGCATGGCCTTGATACAAGCCAAAGCGCATCGACCAGGGCACGTCGCCCTTGTATTGCTGCGCCACATCCTGCACGCCGGACAAACCTTCCAGGCGCGACAGCACGCGCGCGAAATAATCCTTCTGCGAGGTCGCGTCGGACACGTCACTGGTAGCGGGATAACCCTTCAGCGCATCGCTGACCTGCCCGAGATAGGTGCTGTTGCGGCTGTAGCTTTCGGCAAAACCGGCCAGCAGCAAGACCGTCACCACCAGCACGCCCAGATACGAAGCGGCCTGCAGCAGAATCTTCTGTCGCTCCAGCTTGGGATTGGTGCCGGCAAAACCGGACTCGCGGAACAGTACGTCCTTCAACAACCGTTCCACGAAGAACGTGCGCTGCTGCGCGCCAGGCGCATGCACTTGTGCCGCATCCAACCCGAAGGTGCGCGCCACCGCCGCCATCATGCGATCGATCGGCGTGCCTTCCTGCGTACCGGAAGTGAGATACACGCCACGCAGCAACGGCGGCGTACCGTAGGCATAACCGGTAAACACACCTTCGATGAACTGGCGCAGTGTTTCGCGCAAGGCGCCGAGCTGTTGCGGGAAAGAAAGAATCGCCGCGCGCCGGTTCGGATCGCGCTCGGCATGCAGCCGATTGAGAATACGCGTATGCAACCGGTTCAACAGCAGCTCGAATTCGCTGGCAAACTGCTTCGCAGCCGTGCCGTTCATGGTCTGCTCGACCGGGAACGACATGCCCCACACCTGGCTGCGCAATTCGGGACTGAGATCGTCGAAGAATTCGCTGAAGCCGGCGATCAGGTCGCACTTGGTCAGCACCATGTACACCGGCACGCCGATGCGCAATTCGGTCGCCAGCTCATCCAGGCGGCGACGCACTGCCTGCACGTGCTCCTGCATGCCGTGCTGATCCAGCGTTAGCAGGTCGGACATGCTCATCGCGATCAGCACGCCGTTGATCGGCCGGCGCTTGCGGTATTTGCGCAGCAGTTTTAGGAATTCGCTCCACGCCGACGAATCCGCGGCCTGATCCGAATCCTGCGTGGTGTAGCGGCCGGCGGTATCCAGGAACACCGCTTCGTCGGTAAACCACCAGTCGCAATTGCGCGTGCCGCCCACGCCGCGCAGCGCCTGTTTGCCGAAACGATCGGACAGCGGGAAGTTGAGGCCGGAATTCTGCAGCAGCGTGGTCTTGCCCGACCCCGGCGGGCCGATCACCACATACCACGGCAACGTGTAGAGATTGCCGCCACCGCGCTTGCTCTTGCGCAGCGTATCGACTGCTTCCTGGAAACGGCCTTGCAATTGCGTACGCTCGGCCGCGCTGCGCTCGTCGCGCTCGCCACCGGCCGGCTTGGCGTCTTGCGAAGCCAGGTCGCCGGACATCTGCGCCGTCTTATTGCGCGCACGCAGTTGCGCAACCTGCAGCCAGATCACCCAGATCGCAAGGATCACGATAATCAGCACCAGCCGAGCCACTGGGCTGGCCAGCGGTTGCGAATCGCCGATGCCTAAATAAGGACCGCCCCACCAGATCAGCACCGACAGCAGCAGGATGCCGACCAACGCGATGAACCAACCGGATTTGAACAACGTCAGGATTTTCACGAGTTCAATTCTCCGGAATGAACATGATTTCCACGCGCCGGTTACGCGTGCGGTTGTCGGGGGTATCGGGCGGCAACGCAATCGGCTGTGACGAACCCGCGCCGCTGGATTCGATGCGGCCGGGGTTGTCCAGGCCTTGGCTCAGAATCTGCGCAACACTGCGTGCACGCGCGGCTGACAACTCGAAGTTGTCCTTGTATTTCAGCGAACGCACCGGTTGATCATCCGTGTGGCCGACGACGATCACGCGCCCCTGCACCTGGTTGAGCGCAGCGGTGATCTTGTGCAGCAATGGAATCTGATCGGCGCCCACGTCGACACCACCGGAAGGGAACATGCCGGTGGCGGCAAGGCGCACCAGCGCCTGACCATCCGGCTTTTCGTCCACGCTGAGTTGACCTGCCTGCTCTTCCGGCGACAGCAATTGCTTCAGACTCTTGCGCGCAGGCTGCGGCTGATGGGCGTTATCCGGCGGTGTGCCGTTTTCCAGGCCGATGCGCGCGAGCTGCGCGCTGATCGGCGAGGAGGCATTGTTGAGACGCGTATAAAAAAATAAAAATGCGCCGAGCAATATCACCGCCGCCGCTGCCGCGATCACCCACAGCGGCACGTAGCGGATCAGCGGATTGCGCCGGTCTTCGATGCCGTGCCAATGCGGCGCCAGTTCGTCCGCCGGCTTGGCGCGCTGCGCCTGGATGCGCCGGTACAAGTCTTCCTGGATATCGGCCAGCTTGGCGCGTCCACCCGATTCGATCTGGTAACGGCCGGCGAAACCCAGCGCCAGGCAGATGTACATCAGCTCGATCAGGTCGATGTGCTTGGCGAAATCCGAGCACAGGCGTTCGAGGATCTGGAAGAACTTGGCGCCGCCGTAGGATTCGCTATGGAACGTGACCAGCAGGGTTTTCTGCGCCCAGCCGCTATGCTCGCCCCAGGGTGCGTTGAGCACGGCTTCATCAAGCATGGTGCACAGCACGTAGCGCGCCGCCAGAACCGTTTGCTGTGGAATATTCGCAGCTTGCGCCAGTTGTTCGAAGCGATGAATCTGCGCCACCGTCTGCTCGCGCAAATGCATCGCATCCGGCTGCACCACGCTGTGGCGCAGTTGCACCGCCAATAGCAGCAGCGGGCTGGCCGCTTGCACCAGCGGATTGGCGCCGCCTTCCAGGAAGGCGTTGATTTCCGCCGTCGTGCCATACACCGGCGCGCGGGCCGGCGAAGGCGCGGGCGCCGCGGGTGGCGGTGCGGCAGGTGCAGGTGCCGCACCGCGCGGGCGCACGATGGTGGCGTCGCGCATATCGTCGTTGGGACCGTTGGTGCTCATGTTCCACCTCTGATCGCCCACAATTGCAGGTCAAGCCCTGCGAATTCCTCGCCGAAATGGAACGCGATGCCGCCGGACGTCTTCAGCATCCGCCACATCTGCGAGTTCTTGTCGAATTCGAAATACAGAAAGCCGGCGTTGTACGGAATCTGCCGCGGCGCCACTGGCATGGGCGCCACCCCGATGCCTGGCAATTGCAGGTTGACCAGATCGCGGATCTTTTCCACCGGACCGATCTTCGATTGCGCCGGCAATTGGCGGCGCAGATCTTCCGACTTCATGTCGGCCTTGGCGGCGAGCACGAACGCCGCGGTGTCGAGCAAGGTGAGGTCCGGCACCACCGCCACCCATACGCCGAACTTGCGCTGTTGCAGCGGAATCGGCATGGCGGTCTGCTCCATCACCGCGCTCAGGCTATTGCGCAGCGCGACGATCACCGGCTCGAAACTTTCGCGCAGCAGTTCGTGCCGATACGCCGGGAACGCTTGCGCGCGCTTGCTGGGCGCGGTGAACGTGGCCAACTCGCCGGCCATCGACACGGCGATGCGATACAAATCTTCCGGATGGGCGATCGGTGCAGAGGCCAGATGCGCAATCAACGGCTGATAGCGGTTCACCACCTGCAGCAGCAGGAAATCCGCGATTTCCGCCGCGCCGCCGCGGTCGGTCACCGCCACGCGGCTGGCCAGCGCTTCGCCGCGCTGATGCAGCAGGCCGAGCAATTCGGTAAGGAACGTCACCAGCCGCGGCACCGCCTGGCAACTTTGCGCGGTCGGCATGAAGGTTTCATCCAGCACCACGCGCCGGTCCGCGCGGCATTCCACGATGCGCGCCAACGGAATATGCGCCAGACCTTCCATCGGCTGCGACTGCGGCAGCAGGCGGCTGCTCATGCCGCCGACTTCCAGCACAGTGAGTCCGTCGACGCTGCCGGAGGCATCGCGCACTTCCGCCTCGCGCACGCGGAAACGAAACAGTTTTTCCGACGGCGCTTCCGGACGCCCGCTGTCCGGTTGCGTGGGCGAGCGCAGTGGCAAGGTGAGATAGACGGTCTGGTCGCGCCAGTTCGGATCCACTTCCAGCGCGGGCGGTAGCGGATCGTCGCTGGGCATGGAGAACGGTGTGCCGTCCGGAAAGATGCCGCGCGCACGCTTGATGCCGAGCTTGCCGATCGCCAGCAGATCCGCTTCCAGTTCCAGCTCGTGAAAACCCCATGCGTACGGCCGCAAGCCACCGGCGCGCAATTCCACGAAACGCTCGAAATAGCGCTCCTGCTGCTGCAAATGCTGGGGCCGCAGGAACAGGCCTTCGCTCCACACCACTTTGTTGTTTTGCGTCATGTATCGGGTCCGTCTGTTGTTCCCTATCCCTTATGGGGAGAGGGTTAGGTGAGGGCCAATCTTGCGAAAAAGTTGTTCACTCACCCGCCTCGCTGCGTAATGCCCATCATCCCTCACCGTCATTCCGGCGAAGGCCGGAATCCAGTTTGAATATGCCGTGCGAAGCACACGACATTTTTATGTTGAGCGCTTCGCGCGACGCAATGAAACTGGATTCCTCGCTCCTCAAAGCCGAGCACATCCATGTGCTCTCCCCGCGTGCCGGCTTTCGCCGGAATGACGTGCAGTGGGCATGCACATACAACGAAACTTTATCGATGCTCACCACGCCGACTCCCCTTCAACCGCCCCAACTGCTCTTCATACGCCCGCGCAAACTCATCCCCAAACAGCCTGCGAAAACTGTCGTCCGGGTTCTTCATCAAGCCTTCGAAGTTGTCGCGATACTTGTCCCAGTAGCGCCCTTTCGCACCGAACGCCGCGCGCTTGCCGCCATCCACCTCGTGCTCGTAGCGATCCGGATTGAAATGCATCAGCAACGCTTCGAAACCCGCGCGCACGCCGGCCAGCATGGCCATCTGATGACAGCGAATGTCTTCGAAGGCGTCCTGGAATGCAGCGGTACCGGAAAGAAAACCGGGATTGGCGGGACCGAGGATTTTCTGCACCGCCTCGTCCGTACCGAGCGAAAACTTCAGCGGATTGTTTTCCGAACGCTGGATGATCGTGACCGGCAGGCGGAAGGTGTTCTTGATTTCGGCGCGCGCGCGCAGCACGTCCATCACGCCATCGACCACGATGCGGAAGATCTGCTCCACATCCGGCGCCAAGGCCGCGCTGGCGACAGGCGCTGCAACGGGAGCCGGTGCCGCAACCGGCGGCGGCGGCGGCGCGGGCGCAACGACCGGTTCCATAACCGGCGGCGGCGCTGGTGCCGGCGCGGGCGGCGCGAAATCGCCGGTGGTCAGATCCCAGTTTTCCGGCAGCACGTTTGCCTGCCGACGCACGTCGGTAGTCGGCGGGCGGAAATGGTCGTTGACGCCCGCCGTATGATTCCAGCTCGGCGCAGGTATCGGCTCGGGCGCCGGCGCATTGAGCGGCGCATCGAGAAAACTCAGTGGATCGAGATCGTCGCTGCTCGGTGATGGAATATGCGGCGACGGAATCAGGCTATCGACGGGTGAACGCCGCGGCGACGACGCAGGATTTTGCGGCAGAGGATCGAGAAATCCGAAATCCAGCGGATCGTTGCCGAACGAAAGCGGCGCGGCCGCCGGCGCGGATACGGGTGCCGGTGCCGGCGCGTACTGCGGAATCGGCGCGCTGGGCTGCACGATGGTTTCGCTGTCCTGCTCCATGCGCACGGCGATTTCGAAAGTGTCGATCTGCAGGCGATCGCCGTTCTTCAACGCCGCCGGATCGCCACGCATCAGCGGCGATCCGTTGAGCAGCATGCCGTTGGTGCTGCGGTCCTCGATGAAATAGATGCCGTTGAGAAAGCGCACCATCGCGTGCACGCGCGATACGCCAGCCGCGCTCAGCACCCAGTCGCAATCTTCCGAACGCCCGATGCTGCCGTCCTTGCCGTGAAAGCTCTTCTGCGCACGGCTGCCGAATTGCGCCGCCTGCTGGCCTTGCACTGCGAGGGTCAATACTTGTGGCATCTGCTCTCCTGCGTTCAACGATGAGCGTCGGCATTGGCGGCGAGCAGGCTCATCGCGCGTCCGATAAAAGCCGCGCGGCGCGCTTCGAATTGCTCCTCGACCAGCGCCGACATCAGGTTGATGGCGGCCACGGTGGCGCGCGCAGTCAGGTGTTCGGCCGGTGGCACGGGTGTTTCCTGGGTGGCCGGCGCCAAACTGCCGCCCGACCAACCCGCCGCCGCAGCCAGCCATGCACCCAGCGAGCGATAGCCGCCGGCATTGGCGAATTCAAAGGCCGCGCGGCGATTGTCTTCGTTCGGTTCGCGCACCCACTTTTCGGCCAGCGACGCGCCGGCTTTGTCTTCCAGGCCCAATGGTTGATCGCGCGCGCACTGCAGCAGCCACGCCACGGCGTAGCGCTTGGGCAGCAAGCGGGCAAGAAGTTTCAATGCGTCCAGGGTATCGCCAGCATCGAGCAGCGTCTGCACCGCCACTTGCGGCGTCATTTCCGGCTGCAGCCGGGCGCTGGCTGGCGCGGACAAACCCATTTGCGTCGAAGCCTGTGTAACCACCGACATGCTCAGGTTCCCCTTGTGACCCGATCCTTGTGATTGCCCCTATCCTGCCTGCTCGGCCGATCATGCCCGGCCGATTCTTCAACCGATCATGATGATGCCGCCACCCACTTTAGTCATGGCATCGCCACCGGCGCTGACCATGGTGCCTTTCACATCCAGCGTGCCGTCTGAATGCACCTTCATGCTGACGCCGGCACCCACGTCCATCGACATGCCCGCCTTGATGCCTACCTGCATCTGTCCCTCCACCTTCACCGACGAATTGCCCGTGATGGTGATGTTCACGCCGGTGATCTGAATCTCGCCCGAGCTCTTCATGACGATGCTCGAAGAACCCGTGGTCAGTTCGATCTGTGTACCGGCGGTGAGCTTGAAAACCTGGCCGACGTCGATGGTGTCGTTGTTGCTGATCGTTGCCTTGCGATCGTGCTTGATGGTGACCGTTTCATCGTGGTCGATGGTCACCACGTGATCGTTCTCGACTTCCTCGTGCATGTCTTTCTGCGCATGCATGAAGAAATCTTCGCTACCCTTCTTGTCTTCGAAACGCAGCTCATTGAAATCGGACGTGCCGCCCAGCAAGCTACGGCTCTTGATGCCGCTTTGCGTCTTGTTGTCCGGCAGGCTATACGGCACCTGGTTGTCGCCGTTGTAGACGCTGCCGATGATCAGCGGGCGATCGGGGTCGCCTTCCAGGAAACTCACCACCACTTCCTGCCCCACGCGCGGAATGCTGATCGCTCCCCAGTTCTTACCGGCCCATGGCGTGGCCACGCGCACGGGGCAGGAACTCTTGGCGTTGGGCTTGTCGGGCTTGTTCCAGTGGAAGGTGACCTGCACGCGGCCGTGCTGGTCCACCACGATGTCTTCATCGGTCTTGCTGCCGCAGACGATGGCGGTTTGCAGGGCTACGATGGTGGGTTTTACGGCGCTAGGCAGGCTGCGGAAGGTCTGGCTGCTTTCGATCACTTCAAAGCTGCATTGAAACGACGGCTCGCTGTCGCCACTGCCTGAAGCAGCCGCCGCACCGACCAGGTAAATAGTGGTGCCTGTGATCAAGTACTCGCGGTTGAACGCCTGCCGCGGGTAGTCGGTCATAGTGAACAGCGCGCCAATCTCGATACCGGGTGCCATGGTCGTGCCGATGTAATGCGAGCGCGCCGCGGTGTGCGCCTCGGCGCGCACCTGCGCAAAATGCTGTCCCACGTCCGCAACTTTATGCGTGCCTGGAAAATCGAACGCCACCACGCCATTGGTACCGGCCGAACCGTGACCATCGCTGGTGCCGGTCGACAGCAGGGCGGTCTTGGGCGCCATCGGGTCGTAATCGGTCAGTTGATACTTGGCCGAGTCCATGCCGCGCGACGATGCCCAGCTGGTAATTGTCGCCTCGCGGCGCAGCACGCTGTCGGTAGTGTGCAGATACGGCACGCGCGCAAAACCCTTGCCTACCGCATGCGCGCTTACGCTGTCGGCCAGCACCATGGTGTGCTTGCTGTCGTCGTGCGTAAAGAAATAATAGATGCCCTCCTGCTCCATCAGGCGGCTGATGAAGTTGAGGCAATCCTCGCGATACTGCACGCAATATTCGCGCTGGGCGTAGTTGCCGCTAAGACTGACTTTCACGTCGGTGTAACCGATGTCGCTAAGCACCGACTTCACGATGTCCGGCACCGTCATGTCGGTATAGATGCGGCAGTCCACCTTCTGTCCCAGCAACCAGGGCTTGGGCACCAACCGCACGTCGTATTGCGCATAGACCAGATTGTCGACCGTCTCCACCCCGGTCTGCGCCGCCTCGCATACGAGGCCATTGAAGTAGCGTTCGAAACCGTCCTCGGTAGCAATTTTCACCGTCATCGAAGAGCCCAACAGGCCGCTCAGGTCGATGTTGGGATCTTGGCTTTCGAACTGCACATGGAACGAGAACAACCGCCCCAGCCGCTCCTCGGCGGACATGCTGCGGAACAGCAAACCGCTGACCTTAGCGGAAGAAATACTGATCTGGGCGGTCATGATGCGAATCTCCTCGAAGCCTGCTTGGCCTAAGCGTTTCCATGGTGCACTCATGTCCGAGGGGTTTCACACACCGGTTCAGGTGGCGTGGCGGACGAAACCCGCCATGACTCCCCTATCCCCTCTGTACCGGAAATTTTCGCCCAGCGGGGCGGCTTAATCCAGTTATTTTTTTACCGAACGGTGCACAAGTCCGCCCGCTTGAACCAGCACGATCGTGCAGCCCTCATGACAAAAGGGTTTCGCATGCTCCGCCTGCTTAACCCGGAAGCTTCGCCCAAGCCTAGCCGCCTGGCACGCAGAACCAGACGGGGGGTTCAGGGTCTTCACATTTCCCACTGTTCTATCAAATGCTTGCTTCAAGGCAGCGTGGCCAGGCGCTTGATGCATTCTCTACGGCAACCGAGCCAAACGGAAGAGCCATACTCGCATAAACCGAGTATGGGAAGGTATTTGTCGTACCCACCTAGAAGGGGCGCGCGCTGGATAAACAAATGCATTGTGCAAGTCATGGCCACGCTATTCGACAGCTGACGACTCACACTGACGAACATAGCATAGGCGCTTGCCAGACAATGCCCCGTAGATCTGAGGTTGCGGCGAATCGAATCGTTGAAACCCCCACTTGACTAGGCGTTACAACAGATAGAGATTTGTACATAAAAATGAGAAAAAATCTTCAGACCCGGTTGTTTTCCGTCTTTACCATCCTCTTCAGGTAAATGGATCAACCACAAACAAAGGAGTGGAACGTGGCTCGGCATGCGCAATCGGCAAAACACAGCAAACCTGCACAACTGCCGAGCGGCAGCAAAAACGAAACGGACCTCGCAAAACTGATTGTCACAGAGTCCGGAGGGCTCAGCAGAGTGACCCAAACGGCCGTTGGCTGGACCGTGCGCAATCGAATGATACGAAATGGCACTGCCCAAGTTGACCACGCATGGCATGGTTACCAACATGGAAAGGCTCCAACTGCCGCTGCCATTCTCATCGCCAAAGGGATCCTTGACGGCACAATCCCAGATCCGACTGATGGAGCCACGCATTTCTACACTCCGAAAATCATGCCTAAGGAAGGTGAAGACACCACCGGCGTGGATGTTTCCGGCGGCCTGGAGTCCGTGCCTGGCGTAGTGGATGATGATGGCAAGGCTGTAAAGAATTACCGACCCGGTTTTGCCTCCACGTTCACCGAAAAAACCGTTCCAGGTGTTCCGCCCGCCATATTCAAGTTCTACCAGCAGCCCGGGAACGGCCATGTCCGCTAAACGATTATTGGCAAGCTTGTGCACTCTGGCGCTTTCGTTCGGGACCGCTTGCGCATCGTCCACCCGCGATACATCCATCTATGCCAATGTGCTCAATGATCCGGCGACATACGTCGAGTTGGCCCGCACCAATGGACAGATGTCGGCCTCTGGCTGCACGCGCACCGATTGCCTGGCCATAGCCGATCTCGTGCATGCGTTTGGCATTCTCTTTCATCGCGACGTGCCCAACACGATGACACGCACCCAGCCCGAGAAAGGTGATCCGATAGCAAGGGCAAACAGCCAATTCGATCGCACAATACTCGCGCACCGTGATCGATTTTCCGACTACTGCGCAGCGCTGACAAAATTAGCGGCGCATTATTCCGAGCATTCGATGGGGTTTCACACCATCGAGATCGCCACGCGACTGGATATGGCCGACAAGTCCATTCGCTGCACCGATTCGGTTATGGCTGCGTTCCCGCATACTCAGGATTCCCGCGAGATGATCGAAGATGCGAGAGAGAGTTGCGAGGCCGACAAGTGGGGAGCGTGCGGAGCGATAAACGCCAAGTTCTGACGGTGGAACGATCGAACCGGCTCAAGGCGATCGCGCCCATCGTCACCGCTTAATCCAGCAGCGCAACTTCAACGCCTTCAGCATCAACTTTGACGACATCCGCACTCGATACGTCCTCGCCTAGCTCCTGACCGTTGGGGAACCTGGGACAATTGACGTTGTTCACAAACCGATCGAAATGACGCTGGCCACACTGGGGACAGCCAGGCATCGAAGCGAGAAATCGACGGATTTTTTCTTCTGCATAGGCTCGATAACCCGAACTGCTCTGCGGTACGTCGTCAGGCTTGATTTCGCTCAAAATCGCATCCTTACACGGATCGACCCACAGGATTGTGTTGCAGATGGCGCATTGAGCGCCAACAATCAAGCTGTCGGCCCATGTGAAATACATGAGACCTTGATCTTCGCGCCCCCTGATTAAAGCGGGTTCAACGCCAACCTTTGCGGCGGGTACTCGTGAAATAGACACCACACTCTCCATGGTTACTGCAAAGGAAAGTTAACAACGAGCGAGATCAGGCCCGGGTCGTATCGCCCGCCAAAAAGCACGACCGCATTACCCGGCCCTCGCTTGCTTGTGTCTGAAGTGCGAGCGGGCCGGATTTGGCCTAAGCCGAACGCATGCGCATCACGCGGCTCTTGTAGCCGTAGACGGTCCGGTAGATTCCCCGCTCTACTTCCGTTGTTCGGCTTCCATGCGCTGCTCGGCACGCTGCAGCGAATTCCAGAAGCTATGCAGCCCCCCGTCGGACATCCCTTTCCCCTTTTTTTCCAAAGTACCCCTCTTCGATAAGGGGCCGGATCATCGCTCTCAATGATACGCGACTATGGATAATTGGACAGCTCCTCCAAGCGCTGCTTCATGGCCGTCAACAGGCACGACGCATCGCTGCCGCAAGCATTCCGTTTACGCAGCCAAGCCTGCTGAGACGACACCAACGAAGACAAGTTGTCGCCGTTACGCTTGATATCGTCATGAGCAATCTTGTAAGACTCGCTTACGCTGCGATCGAACGACGCCAATTGGATGGAGCCGCAAATGGCCTTCTCCGTGGTTGAGCTTGCCTTTGCGCAATCGAACGAGGTTTGTGGCTTTGCGTCCAGGGGCAACCGATTGAGGACAAGGATGGTTTCATCGCGCCAACGCATCACAAGCTGTCCGGCGTGAGTGAAAAACATCCACGCACCCTCCAGCCCTTTGCCGGTGCCCAAATCACCCTCCCATAGCCCGTCCTTGCAATGGATGCTGATGACGTTCACCGGTTCATTCGGATCAATCTTCAATACATATGCAGCGGGCGATGGGTGTGTTTCGGGATCGCTATCGTCGCCCGCCGTATGCGCAAGACTGCCATCCATAAGGCGTGTGGGGGACATGTTCGCGACGGTCGCCTGAGGACGCTCGCAACGGCTGCCATCGGCGGTGTCGTTACTGATCTGGGTGTCATCGAAGGTGAAGATGCGCCCGCGCAGCCGGGGGTCGTTCCATCCATAGTTGGTCTTCGCCGAGGCATAGGTATTGATGTGCACCTCCGCTACCTGCCAGCGTCCGGACAGCGTGTCGGGAAGTGAAGCTGCCTGGCAAGCGGCACAGGCCGCCAACAACACCAGTATTGAAAGTAAGACGCGAGGCAGGTGTCGCATGTTCATGCTGTGATTGATTCCTTGCCGCCGTTGCCGTCAGGCGATGGGATGACCGTGAAATTCGTACTTGCCTTCCATAAACAGCTTCACCTCATCGGCGCGGCGTAGCGTCAATCCCTTCATGACCGCGCCTTTGGAACGATTACAGGATCGAATGACCTGCATGGCTTCAGCAACCTTACCCGCATTGATGAAGCGAGTCGCGTGCTGCCAGCCACCGCCCGGATTGTAGGCATAGCTCACGAGAGCGTCGAACTCATGTTGTGCGAGCGGCACCTTTAAGGCGCGTCTCACCATGCCTTCATAGTGGACGGCAATATGCTTGAGCAGCCCCATCTGCTGCTGGTCGTTAAGATCAACGTCTTTCCTATGATCTTTCGCAAATTTTTTCATGGCATTACTGTCCAGGTGGTTCGCGCCTGCGGCCATGCCTGCCGCCTTGGCCACGATTTCTATGGCTGCATCAGGCAGACCGATGGCTTTCATGTCGGCCGTGATCTGCGCGGCAGATCTTGCCTTCATGTCATAGCCTGGACCCAGCGTGATGCCGCTCGCTCCACCCGGCCAGTGAAGGTGATTGGTCACGCCCACCAGGGATTCCTGTCTATAGATGAATTTCACGCCCATCGGCGACAGTGAGCCAAGCTTTGGATCAATTTTCGGTTCGCGATGCGGCACAAATGGAAGCGGCAATGCATAACAAGTCAGATCGGAGGGGCCATAGCCCTGCGCCCAAGGTATGGCCGGCATATGGAATGGGGCGTCGACCGTGAAAAGTGACGGCTTGGCCTGCCAAGGATTTAGGGTTGGCGTCGCATCGGCCCACATCGGAAAAGGTTTGCTGTAATTAGCCATGACATCCTCCGCTCTTCATGGAACTGCCTGGACCCTTCTTGGAAGGCTTCATAGCTGGCCCAGGCATTCAATGTTTGCGTTGCGCCAATACCACCCAACCCATCACTGGCTGACCATTCTCCTTGCGCAGCGTATCAGCAGCGATGGTTACCCGCGAAAAGGCCGCACACGATAACGTGCGCTCCAAGTAACCACGTGTGTGCTGATAACGACCGCTGGGCGAGAGATTGACGCACGCATTTTCGCCCTCTGCCGCTTCAACCGTGAAAGCCAACCAGCCATTTGGACGCAGTGCGCTACCCGCGGCATCCAACACATCCTGCAGCTCGCCGAAATACACCAGGGTGTCGGCGGAAAACACGATGTCATAAGCGTCCGGATGCGTTTGCAGATAACCGGTAAGTTCGGCCACCTCGAGTTCGTCGTAGCCGCCGCGCACGCGTGCTTTCTCGATCATGCCACCGGAAAGATCCACGCCAACCAGACGCTTCGCATAAGGACGCAGCAGTGGTGCGCAAAGACCCGTACCGCAGCCGGCATCCAGAATATCCAGCGAGCCGTCCGCCTCAGAAAGCTTCTTGCTCAAGGCCTCTGCCAGAACCTGCGGCGCGCGGTAATTGAGATTCTTCAGTAGCTGCTCATCGAAACTATCGGCAAATCCATCGAACACCTTGCGCACGTAATCATCATCCGCGCGCGCTGGCGCTTGCGCACCACCACAGGCAGCCAGCATGTGGCGAGGCACCGGATGCTCCGGCTCGCGCGCCAACCAGTCGCGATACACTTTCGCCGCCTCCTCGTGACGACTCAACGCGTACAGCGAAACACCCAGCCCCTCAAGCGCACGTGTGTGGCGCGAATCCAACGCGTAGGCCTTGCGAAAACACTCCACGGATTGTTCGACGTGCTCCACGTTCTGCGCGTGATTGCGCAGAAAGCTCCCCATCAGATAGTGCCCTAGCGCAAACGTTGGAGCTTCCTGCAGCAACTTGGCATAGGCATCGAACGCCTCTTCCAGGCGCTCTTGCGCTTCCAGCACCACAGCGAGATTGTTCTGCGCGTTGTAATGCTTGGGGCCGCATGCCAGCGCCTTCCGGTAACAACGTTCTGCCTCGACAAAGCGTCCGCATTCTTTATGGATGTTGCCGAGATTGTTGTGCGCATCCGGATGCTTCGGCGTGATTTTCAACGCCGCCTCGATCAAACGCACGCCTTCGTCGCTGCGCCCGCGCTGATGGCAAAGCACACCAAGAAAATGCATCGCGTCTGGCTGAGCTGCGCGCTGTTCCAGCACTTCTCGGTATAGCCGCTCGGCGGTATCGAGATCGCCGGCCTGGTGCGATTGCATGGCTTGTTTCAGGACAGCGCGATAGTCCGCAGACCCTGCGGGCGAATGAGGAGGCACGCGGGCCGAATCTCGATTCACGTTTTAATCCAACATGCCCACAGCACGACGTGCAATGGTCGAAACAAAGCGGAACAAAAGACCAAGCACGTATTCGATAAACGCCACGGTGATGTTGGCAGCAGCCGTTAGGGTGCGCCCCATGAAGCGCATCGCCGCAGACAGCAGGTTGCGAATCGTCTCCGCCAATTCGATGGATTGCAGCACGCCGCTGTATAGCAGGCGGGCCAACGCATCGAGTACGGTTGTGCCTTCAAACAGGAGCACACCGGGAATTTTCGACACCTGCCTGATAATCCAGTCCAGCGCGGAGAGGATCAGCCTCAACGCCGTGGCAGACAGCATGATAAAGGGTCCGTTCTCCTTCGCCGCATTCGAAAGCCATTCGTTGGCCGTCTCGAAACTGCTGTGCTTAGGCAAGATAACAGGCAGCGCGGCCCATGCGGAATCACCGACCGACTTGCGGTATTCCGGCATCAGGTGCGCTCCCACATTGATGTGCTTGCCTGGGCCTTTCAGTCGATAGGCATTGCTGCCCGCCGGCACGTGACAGTAAGGAAAAACAGGCACCATAGGCACGGGGTCGGTGTCGTGGTAGGCGCGAAAAATATTCTCTTGCCCCAATTTGGAGGTGAGATATTCCGTGTGCGCCTCCAGGCCGCATTTGGGCGCGCCAAAGGTATACAACTTCACACTACAGCCCATATTGCTAAGGCTGTCTGCGATCAAGGTCGCCATCGCCCCGCCAAGACTGTGACCTACTACATGCAATGCGGAAGGGTTGCGATTACGCAGATTTTGGGTGATTTGCGGCAGTATCGACTGTGCTCCGCGCCAGAAACCCGTATGCACGATGTAACCGCTTGGCCCGATGATGCCGCCCATGCGCACATTGGTAAGCCAATCATAAGCACTGGTTTTAAAGGTACCGCGCACGGATATCAGGCATTCGCCCTGGCGCGCGCCCTTTCCCCACGCTACATAACCCAACCCGGTGGTCTGGCTCACGACGGGGCCTAGGCCAGTCGCACCGGTGAGGCATGTGCCATGAACCAGGTCAAAAACCTCACGCGCCACCGGAGCCGTGTTGGCGGCATCGATCATGTCCCGCGACAAACGTAACGCGTAGACGCTCTCGGCGATCTCGCCTGCCTGAGCTGGTGAAAGTTCCCTGGCCATTGTCTATTCCCCTAATCGAAAAGTAGGCGTTCCGTGCTTCAAATTGCCTTGCAGATTCCGTAATGGGTGCCTTCGAAATCCGGCTCGCGCGTCAATTCGCACACCAGGTTGATCGGCTTTCCATCCATTTCCGAATGCAGGTCGTAACGGTCCTTGGTGTGACGCCAAGCCGTGTACTCCGCGCCTTGATAATGGATGATGATTTTCTGCAGCATCACTGGCTGATGCGGAACGATGCGAAGCAAGCCGGCTTTGCGCTCGACCACTGGAAAAGAAAATGCGCCCTGCGCGTCGGTGATCGCGCGTTGCGGCGGGATCTCGTCCTTGTTGTCCGACCAGACAACCGTCTGGATAAGTTCAGCCCCTTCCACGGGCTTTCCATCCTTGAGCACCTTGCCGTGAACTTCGGAAAACAGAACCAGACGATCGAACGCACCCATCGCACATCCCTCTGACAAACCAGACAACGAAAACACCAAAACGATAAGCAGAACTTTCCAGACCGAACGCGATATCACTCGCTGTTTTTGCATCGCAGCTTGTCCTTCAACGAGTCACCAGCAAGTAAATCGAATAGACCAGCGCAGCGAACAGGGCAGCAGGCATGGTCATGAATGTGAACCAGCCACCCACGAACATCGTATAAAGCAGCTTTCCCACGTCCCTCCCCGCGATCACGCATGGGTTCACACTCCCTTCGTTGAGCTCGCACTTTGCCCAATTTGCGATGACACCCGCCAGCATGGCGATCAACATAGGCATCACACCGATAAAGGCGATCACCAGGTAAACCAGCCATGGTCTTACATGCATACCGTTTCCCATCCGTCGCACTTCTCAGCCAATCAATACCTTGAAGCACCCCAGCACGATCACCCCGCCATGCGCGGTACTATCCCCCATGCGCGCGACAGGTCGACCGCCAGCCAACACTTTTGGCGACCCCATCGCAATCGCATCGGGCGGACCTACACACACCGCCATATCCCCCACGCAGGCAACAGGCAGGCCGCCGACCAATACGGTTGGAGCGCCCGGCGAGGCAATCGGACCGCCGACGTGAGGGACTGGCCCGGTGGTCATCGGGCAAGTGTGCATGTCGGTAAGGCGGGCGGCAGGTTGCATGGCTATTTCTCCGGTTGCGCGCTGGACGCATTTTTGCTGCCACGCGGGGTAACTGGCAGGCACTGCTTATCCAAGAGAACACTCTTGCCGCCCATAACGATCTTCCCTTTCTTGAACACGGCTTTCGCAGAAAAATCGTCGCTGCGCCAAATCGCCTTGCAAGTCTTCACGTCCAAGGCATAGATCCGCTTGTTGCTGCCCGAATAGGTAGAAACGTACAGCACACCGCCTCCGAGCATCACCGGCTGTTCGATGATCGACACTTCATCACTCACCGAGCACGTCGGAGCACTGCCTACGGTTATCTGCAGCGGACCCTGCCAAGCAGTAGGATGCTGGGCGTCATCCGCCTCTCCGAAATTCATCGTTACATCACCTACTTTTCCGGCGCTCTGCACGATTTTCACAGATACAACATCACATGCCTGCGCGAGCATCGAAAGGGACAGCAATCCCGCCGCCAACGCCACTTGGGTCAGACGCATCACTGGCCTCCTGGAATACGCGTGGCGAAATACTCTACCTGCGGCAAATCCGTGTGGTTCCAGGACCAGTTGATAGCCGTGTCCTGCCGCCCGGTGCCACCGTAGCGCCCCCAATAACCGATCGGATAAGCGCTGTTCTTCGTACTGGGAACGATGATCGCGACATGCCCATGCCCGGACGCTTTCAGCCCAGCAACAACGAAATAGCCGTCATTCGCATATTTCTGCGCCTGGCTGCCGCTGTGTCCGAGTTTTACCCAACCGCTACCGTCCGCACTCATCGCATCGACCATCTGGTTGGCAGTCCCCTCCAGGGAAACGCCCAACTCGTCAGCCACAGCATGAGCGAATCCACTGCAATCATGCTTCCAACGTTCCCAATGTTTCTTGCTTGCTGCTGTTACGTCTGCCGGCATCCTGACCACTCCTTCCTTTAATTCAAAAATGACGCTCTCAATCACTAAACGCCTGACTCCGTCAGGTGCCGGCGTAGTCAGCAATTGGCCAGATAGTGCGCAAAATTGTCCGCGTTATCGAGTGCTTGATTCGGGCTGCGTGCAGCCAGCATCCGGCAAGCCACCGGGTCGTAACAATGGTCATTCGTGGCCAACACCTTGTGCGTCATCTCGTGATAGATGGTGGCTGCCTTCATGACGGGGTCAAGGGTAAAGAACACGTCGTTTAGATAAAGGCGCATACCGCTCCCAACATGCGAAATAGTGGATTTCGGCCCCGATTCCCCGTAGCGACGGTCCACAGGAAAAGCGTAGGCGACGATACCGGAGCCTTGCAGCGGCGTCTCCTGCCCAATCGGGTTGAGGTGCTTGGTGTAAACATCCGTATGTGTTACACCCAACTTACCGCCAGCCCGGTAGACGAACGTCACCGTTCTTCCGGCATCCTCGACAACGGACTTCATCATTCCGAGTTTTCGCAGCACTTGGTTACGGTCAGCCGCGCCAAACCAGGCAGCGATGGGAGCGCCGTCATCTAGCGTACGCACCGCTCTCCGCTGCATGTCCATACATGCGGCTTCAATCTCATTTTGCTGCGCTTGCGAGAACCCCTCGTATCTACGTGCAAACATGGCAATCTCCAATGTTGGATTCACATGAACCAAGAACGGGATCGGGTTCACTCCTCAGACCTTCAAAGCATCAGCAGCCCATTTCTTGGGCACCCAGAAAAGCACTCTTACTTCGTTTTCCAAACATCTCAGAAACGATCTGGCTTATAGCATCCCATTTATCCAGGTCTTTGATTGTGCAAAGCATTCATTTGGAACCACGTGCGCGAACTAGCACATCTAACAACATGCGACCAGTCGCATTTCGCGTAGCAGTACCGCGCTGTACGAATGAGCGGGAGCTGTCTGCTACATTTTGCAAGAGCACCGATAATCGCCCCCAAGCTGGCGCCTCCAATTCTTTAAGACGGTAGGTTTCATAACCTTCATGACTCTCAAGGAAAGCATCATCCTTCCCCAAGATCGCGCGACCAACTCCTGCCATATGCCCCAAGGCGCCGCGCACCTGTCCCATAGCACTACCTAGGGTTACCCCAGTGGTAGCCACGCTGCCATCTGCTGCATAAAAGTGGAGATTGTCTATCGCTTGAATCGTCTTTCCGCCATAGGCTTGGTCCTGCGCAGCCTTAACCTCTGACTTCTTTTTTGCGGTTAACGCAGAACTAGCCATGATCTGTAAGCCGTCATCATTAATCAGCCCCATATGGCGCAAGCACAATGTTTGAAGCCAACCGGCCTGTAAAGTGAAGTGCGGCGACGTTCCATCGGTGTAATGGACAGAGGTCAATGGATGAAGCGTAGAACCACTGCCATTGTCTGCATGATCACGCTCACTGATCAAACCTGTTACGTACATAGCATTGTCTCGCTTGATCGCCCCGCCATCGATATAGCTGTCAATCAACCTGACGATCCCAATCAAACCAGGACAACGATGCGCACGCCCGTCATCCAAATAAGATTTTCCGCAATCTGGACACTTTATTAACGTGGCTGACATGACGTTCTCCGCTCCGCCCTATGGACCAAAAATTTTCTTCCTTTCAAGCAAACCCGTACTCAAAATCCTGTCCCTTAACCCTCACATTCACTCCTGCCACGATCTTCCCTTCAATCATCCGCGTCAGGAACTCGCGACTCACATCCGGCAACATGCTATTAGTCAAAATCGCATCAATCATTCGTCCACCTGACTCACTCTCGGTACAACGGCTCACCACGAGCTTCACCACCTCATCGTTGTACTCGAACGGAATCTTGTACCGTGCCTCGATACGCTTCTTGATACGCCCAAGCTGCAGCTTGACGATTTCACCCAGCATGGTTTCGCTTAACGGGTAATATGGAATCGTCACCAGTCGTCCCAGCAATGCCGGCGGGAAGATCTTCAACAACGGATCGCGCAAGGCCTTGGCCATGCCGCCGGGATCGGGCATCAGGTCAGGGTCTTTGCACAGGCTGGCGATCAGGTCGGTGCCGGCGTTGGTCGTGAGCAGGATCAGGGTGTTCTTGAAGTCGATCTGGCGGCCTTCGCCGTCTTCCATGACGCCCTTGTCGAAGACCTGAAAGAAGATTTCGTGCACGTCGGGGTGGGCTTTTTCGACTTCGTCGAGCAGCACCACGCTGTACGGCTTGCGGCGTACGGCTTCAGTCAACACGCCGCCTTCGCCGTAGCCGACATAGCCGGGAGGTGCACCTTTGAGCGTGGAAACGGTGTGCGCTTCCTGGAATTCGCTCATGTTGATGGTGATGAGGTTTTGTTCGCCGCCGTAGAGCGCTTCGGCCAGCGCTAGCGCAGTTTCGGTCTTGCCGACGCCGGAAGTGCCGGCGAGCATGAAGACGCCGATCGGCTTGTTGGGGTTGTCGAGGCCGGCGCGCGAGGTCTGGATGCGCTTGGCGATCATTTCCATCGCGTGGTTCTGGCCGATCACCCGCTGGCTCATGATGCTGGCCAGGTTCATCACCGTTTCCAGTTCGCTCTTCACCATGCGGCCGACGGGAATACCGGTCCAATCCGCCACGACGGAGCCGACGGCGGTGTAGTCGACGGTCGGCAGAATCAGCGGATGTTCGCCTTGCAGTTCGGCGAGCTGCGCCTGCAGGGCGTGCAGTTCTTGCAGCATACCCGTGCGTTGCTCATCAGAAAGCTCGACCGGCGCTTCGATGACCTCTGCTTCCGCCGCAGCGGCCTTTTCCAGCTTGCTACCCGTGCCTTCCACGGGCGAGTGATCGCCGCGAAGCTTGGCGCGGATGGTGAGGATTTCTTCGACCAACGTTTTTTCGGCTTGCCAGTTGGCTTCGAGTTTTTCCAGCCGCGTCCCTTGCTCGGTGAGTTTTTCGGTGGCGACGGCTTCGCGCTCGGCCACGTTCACGCCGACGGTCTTTTCGCGAGCAATGATGGCGAGTTCGGTTTCCAAAGCCTGGATGCGTTTGCGCGTGTCGTCCACTTCCGGCGGCACGGCGTGTTGGCTGATGGCAACGCGCGCGCATGCGGTGTCGAGCAGGCTTACGGCTTTATCCGGCAGTTGGCGCGCAGGTATATAGCGATGCGACAGCTTGACCGCGGCTTCCAGCGCCTCGTCGAGAATCTGCACGCGATGATGCTTTTCCATCACGCTGGCCACGCCGCGCATCATCAGGATGCCCTTCTCTTCGCTGGGCTCGTCCACTTGCACGGTCTGGAAGCGGCGAGTAAGCGCGGGATCCTTCTCGATGTGTTTTTTGTATTCGGCCCAGGTGGTCGCGCCGACGGTGCGCAAGTTGCCGCGCGCCAATGCAGGCTTCAGCAAATTGGCGGCGTCACCCGTACCTGCTGCGCCGCCAGCGCCGACCAGCGTATGGGCTTCGTCGATAAAGAGAATGATCGGCTTGGGTGAGGACTGCACTTCCTCGATCACCTGGCGCAGGCGGTTTTCGAACTCGCCTTTCATGCTGGCGCCGGCTTGCAGCAAACCAACGTCGAGCGTGCGCAGTTCCACCTCTTTCAACTGCGGCGGCACGTCGCCGGCGGCGATGCGCAGTGCGAAGCCTTCCACCACCGCGGTCTTGCCGACGCCGGCTTCGCCGACCAGCATCGGGTTGTTCTGGCGGCGGCGCATCAGGATGTCGACCACCTGGCGGATTTCTTCATCGCGCCCGACGATGGGATCGATCTTGCCGTCGCGCGCCTGCGCGGTCAGGTCCACGGTGAACTGGCGCAAGGCTTCCTGCTTGCCCATCTGCGCCGGCGAGATCGCACCACTGGCTTCGCCCGGTACCGCAGCGCTGCCAAGGCGAAAACCGTCGTTCGCATTTTGGCCGTCTTCCGGCGAACCGCTGACCACTTCGGCGAATCGTTCCGCCAGCGTTTCCACCTTGACCTTCTCGAATTCCTTGGAGATGTTGAGCAAGGCGTTACGCAAATGGCGCGTGCGCAATGCGCCGAAGATCAGATAACCGCTGCGCACTTGCACTTCGCCGAACATCAGCGTGGCGAAGACCCAGGCGCGCTCGACGGCTTCTTCCACATCGCCCGACAAATCGGAGATGGTGGTGGAACCGCGCGGCAGACGATCCAGCGCCTCGGTGACGTCGCGCGCCAGGTTCGAAGGATTGATGTTGAACTGCTTGACGATGCGGTGCAGGTCCGAATCCTGCAGCTGCAGGATCTGGTGGATCCAATGCACCAGTTCGACGTAAGGATTGCCGCGAAGCTTGCAGAACACCGTGGCGCTTTCGATGCCGCGGTAGGCGAGCTTGTTGAGTTTGCCGAACAATGCGCTGCGACTGATTTCTGCCATGACGAACGATCCTTCCTTTTAACGTTGCTAGCTTGTGATGTTGGGGTTCGCACCCCAACCTACGCCCTACCCCACCGGCCTCAATATCACGTCATCGTTATCCGCTTCGCGCTGCGGCTTGCCCAGCCAGGTGGTCAAGCCCATGCGCCCGTTCTTGCCCAGGCTCATGGTCGGCACTTCTTCCTGCTTGAGCACCAGTTGTACATCCCACGCTTTTTCTTCGCCGACGTAGGTTTTTACCGCCGCAACCAATTGTCGCAGCGCTTCGCCGCCCGGCAGGAAGTTGCTGAACTCGGCGCGTGTCAGCGGCCCCAGCCGCAGGCGAAAACGTTGTTGCGCGCCCCATACGTGTTCGCCCAGCACGGCCGTGGTGCCGAGGCCTGCGACTTCGCGCGATTGTCCCAACCGCAAATGCGCGGTGCCCGGCAGGCGCATCCATTCGGCCATGAACTCCACCACGCGCACGGGAATGCCGAAGAAATGTTCGAGCAAATGTTTCAGGCCTTCACCGTTGCGAGCCTGCGCGAGAAGGCGGCCAGCGAAGAACTGTTTGTAGCGATCCGGCAAAGCGTCGCGCGCCTGCAGGTTGGGTGTGGACAAACCAACCAGCGCGCCCATGTAGAGACTGAAACGATCTTCGCCAGGGCGATCCAGTTGCACGGTAGGCTGCGCATCCGCCCAGCAGCGGTAGAACAGACTCAGCATGCGATGATGAAAGATGTCCGCGAACGCGATGAACGTACCGTCGCGCGCATTGAGTTTCCGGTCCAACGCGTATTCGGTCAGATGCAGCGGCAAGGGTGCATTCGGCCCGAACAAGCCGAAGAACAGCCCGTACATGCGTGGCGGCTTGCCGTCTTCCTGCTGCTCGAAACGCTCCACCGTGCGCGGCGCGAACGCCAGCGAAGGCGTCTGGCACAAGCGCACGGCATCTTCCGCCGGTTTGGCGGAATGGCCGAAACGCGGTTTGTCGGGATAGGCGCATTCGAGCCAGCGCAGCGCTTCGAAAAACTCGAAGGCTTCGGGCCGGTCGCGCAGCGCGTTCTGCAGCGCTAGAGGATCTGGCGTTTGCCGAGTCGGGCCGGCCATCGTGCCACCTCGTTGCGTTCCAGGGTGCGCAACACGGTTTCGGTGAAGGAGTTGACCGAAACGTAGCGCGCGAAGAAATGCTGCATCACCGAACCGAGCAGGAAGGCCCCCGTGCCTTCGAAAGCACCGTCATCACAGGTCAAGGTAATTTCCAGGCCGTGCCCGAAGGCGATCGGGCCGGGGACCGGAATGCGCCGCACCACCGATTTGGAACTGACCGCCTTCACGCCTTCGATCTGGCGGCGCGCGCTGGTATCGAATTCATCGCAGTACAAGGTCAGCATTTCACGCAGCGCCGCTGCGCCTTCTTCGCCGGTATCGCCCAGCAGCGAAACGTAGTTCAGCTGCAAATGGCTGAGCAGCCGCCACGCGGTTTCGCCGTGCGCGACCGGCGCGCGCGGTTTGGTGGGGCCGGCCACACAGCGGATGGATGAAACCGGCGCGCCGGTTTCCAGCGTGAAATCGGTGCGTGACTTGCCTACCGGCATCTGCAATGGAAGATCGCGATTGGTGCACATCAGCAGCATGCCGACCTGCCGCAACTGCGTGGAATACGGCGCGTCGTTGGCATCCACCAGCGAGATGAACACTTCGCTGCCGACATAACTGGAGCGCGCGCCCTGCAGTTTCTGTCGTGCGGACAACAGTCGCGGCTCGCGGCGCAAGGTGTAAAACGCCGCGTTGCCGTTGTGCCAGACGCGCTCGTCGCAGCCATAGAAAGGCTGGAAGCGCTGCTCGGGTTCCTGCTTGTCGCCGAAGCCTTCCACCTGGCTGATGCTGTGGATTTCAAAATCCATCGGTCGGGTGCGGTCGGCCAGTACGTGGTATTCGGTGCGGCCTTGCTGCAGGTGGATGCGATCGGCGCGGCGCGGAAAAAGGTTGATGGCTGGCGTGCAGAACAAACGGAAATTGCTGGCATCAACCGCATTGTGCAAGCGGCTGACGCTGCGATCGAAGAACACGGTGATATCGAACTCGGTGGCTTGCGAACGCGCCAGCACCGATTTCAAGCCGGTGAATACCGTGAACAGGAACCGTTCCGGACAGGCGAAATATTCCTGCAGCAGACGATACCCGCTGAAAGAGCGATCGCTGTACGGCAGCAGCGCTTCGTCGTCGGCAAAGCCCTTGTCGCGAATCGCCGAGGCGTCGAAATGCTCGACCAGCATGCCGCTCGCACCCGGCATGCGCACCACGAAACCCTGGGCGTTGCCCAGCAACTGTTCGTACAGCCGCTTGGGCAATTCGTCGGCGCCGGCGATGAAGATCGGCAGTTCATCCATCGCCAGCATGTTGGCCTGGGCACCGGCGGTGATGATGAATTTCAGGCGCAAGCCGGCGCGCACGGTCTTGCCCGGCGGAATTGGCACGCTGGCCGCCGCGATTGCCGCGGGCGATTCGAAGTATTTGGCTTCGACCAGTTCCAGCGGCCACAAGGTGACATCGTGCGCGGTGCGGTATTCGCACGCGGTGCGGTCGTCGTTCGCGATCAGGCTGCGCAGCGCGGTGTTGCGCGCGACCGTATAGCCCGTCGCCAGTGCGCTTTCCTTGGTGTCCGGATGCAACTGCACCACCGCCATCGATGGAATCGGCGCCAGGTAGTGCGGGTAGATCATTTCCATCAGGTGTTGCGTGAACACCGGATATTGCGCATCGAGCTTCAATTGGATGCGCGCAGCCAGGAACGCGAAACCTTCGAGCAGCCGTTCCACGTAGGGATCGGCGCATTCGAAGCCTTCCATGCCCAGGCGGCCGGCGATCTTCGGATACTCGCGCGCGAACTCCGCGCCCATCTCGCGCACGTGCTGCAACTCGCGGTTGTAGTAGCGCAGCAGTCGAGGATCCATGAGTCAATGCTCCAAACTTAAGCGCAATCTCCATGTGCCGTCATTCCAGCGAACGCTGGCACGCGGGGAGAGCACATGGACGTGCTCGGCTCTGAGGAGCGAGGAATCCAGTGACTTTTTGGCAGTAAGGCACTGGATTCCAGCATTTGCTGGAATGACGAGCATGGGAATCTCAGTTGATGGAACACCTTTAAGATCGTGGCATGAATCCATGAGTCTTAGCCGAAGCTCTCCGATACATTGAACTTGCCCGTTTCCAGGTCCACTTCGGTCTTCAGATAAAGGTTCAGCGGAATCGGCTGCGCCCACATCTCCGATTCGATGTTGAAGATCAGCGATTGGCCGTCCATGCGCTTCAGATCGGTCTTGACGATCACGCGCAAGGTATTGGGCGTAAGCCGCGGCTCGAACGCCAGGATGGCGTCCTTGATCTTCCGCTGCAGCACCCTGCCGTCGACACCGGCCACCGCCGTACCGGTGAGATCGGGAATGCCGAAATTGAGCACCGAACGCGCCACGTCCGGATAATCGGCCAGCTCTTCGTCCAGCCCCAGGTTGACGCAGTTGAGCAGCCAGGAAATGTCGCGCGCCACACAATCGCGCAGGCGCGTGGCGGAAATCACGCGCTTCTCGCGGCTTTCTTCCTTTTTCGCCGGCTCGTCATCGGCCAACCGATCAAGCAACGAAGGCTGCAGGCGTTCCTGGGTGGTCAGCTCGGCCATGGCTCAAGCGTCGAACGTGATGGTGCGGATATCCAACAGCGGATATTCACCTACATCCGTCACCAGCATGCGCTGACCGGCTCCGACAAAGCAGTCATCGCCCAGGTCGATCCACTCGGTCTTGCGCGCCAGCACCACATCGGGGTCCTGCGCACGTTCCGAACCGGGATAACGGCAAGGCACGAAGCCGATCGCTTCGCCGCCGTTGCTCCAGGTGATCTGCACCGGCGCCCACACCTTGTCGCGCAGATCGGTGGGCGCCTCGAATTTCAATTCACGGATGCGCGCATACGGCACCCATGCATAGCCGCCGTTGACGATCACCTCCAGGCACGGGCCAAAACGCGGGTCCGCGTCGGCCAGCCACTCGAACGGCGTGCCGTCGATGGTGCCGCTTACCGCTTCGGCTTGCTCGAAGGCTTGTTCGCGCAACGCCAAGGCTTGTACGTAATGCCCTTTGCCGATCAATTGCAGCGACTGCAACAGCAATGCAAGCCACTGCGCAGGCTCGCCGATCACGGTCGGCAGCTGCTCGCCGTCGATGACGGTGTTGCGCTTCAACTCGCCCTGCAAGGCGCGCTTGTACGCCTCCACCATCAGCGTATTGCCCGCATCCAATTCGCCGCTTACTTTCAACTGCGTTTGCGCGCGCTCCCATTGCCCCTGCAGCGCGAGCAGCTGAAACAGAAATACGCGTGCCCGGGCATCGGCCGGATTGCCGCGCACCTGCGCGGTCAAGCCCTGCAACGCCTCCTCGAGGCGGCCTTCTTTGAGCATGTTTTCGGGAGTCATGTCCTAAGCCCCTGCGTTCCAGAAGGAGAAAGCGCTGCTGAAACACAACAGCGCCCTTCCCTGCGTGCATGAATGGCCACGCATTGGGTAGACGCCCATTCTCCTGAGCCGCCATTCCCGCGAAATGCGGGAATGACGAGCAGGAAATGAAGCGTCGTGCGACATGTGAGGGAGTTGCTCGCGCAACGCCACCCACGGGCACTTCACCGGCGACTTGCCCCGGCCGATACTTCGCCGGGGCCAGTGCAGCCGTCGAATCCGGCTTAGGCCTTGGCGACCTGCTGGATGTCGTAGGTGAAGTCCTTGGTGCCGCCGTCCTTGCCGCCCTTGTCGTCCTGCGGCTGGAACGAGTACTTGAACTTGCCGAAGTGCAGCGTGACGTTTTCGGTGAGGCGATCTTCCCCGCCGCTGCCGCCGGTGGAGCAAGACGTCACCAGCACGCCTTCGCTCAACTCGATGGTGAGGAAGTCGGTCTGCTCGCCGGTGGCGTTGGTCACGTACAGCGTGGCCTTTTCGATGCGTGCACCGGTGGCGCAAGCCTGCAGCAGCGCGTTGGAGCAACCGTCCACGTACTTGGTAATGGAAATATCCTGCACGTGAGCCTTGCCGCCGCTGGCCGAACCGGCGCCGGTGTGCAGGTCGCCGGTATTGCTCACGCCCCACGACCAGGCCAGGATCGGCACTTCGCCTTTGTGCTTCTTGTGATTGGAAGCGCCCTTGACCGCTACGCTGCCGCCTTCAAACTTGATATGCATGTCGAATGCCATAATTCCTCTCCTCGCTGCTCTGATTGATGATGGTCTGATTGATGAGGGCTACCGCCAACCCGGCGGCTCCTTTTACTGCACTACTTCCTGATTCAAGTCTTCGCTGCCGACGGCAGACGCGAGACCAGGCGCAACGACACGGTCAGACCCTCAAGCTGGTAATGCGGCTTGAGGTAAAACTTGGAGCTGTAATAGCCGGGCGCGCCCTCGACCTCTTCGACCACGACTTCCGCTGCCGACAACGGCTTGCGCGCCTTGGTTTCTTCGCTGGAGTTCTGCGGATCACCGTCGATGTACTGGCTGATCCAGTTGGTGAGCCATTTCTCCACTGACTCGCGGCTGCTGAACGAGCCGATCTTGTCGCGCACGATGCACTTGAGGTAATGCGCGAAACGGCAGCACGCGAACATATACGGCAAGCGCGCAGCCAGTGCCGCGTTGGCGGTGGCGTCGGGATTGTCGTATTCCTCCGGCTTGGCCAGCGATTGCGCGCTGATGAAGGCGGCCATGTCGGAGTTCTTGCGGTGGACCAGCGGCATCAGGCCCATCTTGTCCAGTTCCGCCGAGCGGCGATCGGTGATGGCGATTTCGGTGGGGCACTTCATGTCCACGCCGCCGTCGTCGGTCGGGAAGGTGTGCACCGGCAGGCCTTCTACCGCGCCGCCCGATTCGATGCCGCGGATGCGCGAGCACCAGCCGTATTCCTTGAACGAGCGGTTGATGTTCACCGCCATCGCATAGGCCGCATTTTGCCAGGTGTACTTGGACGAGTCGGCGCCGGCGGTGTCTTCCTCGAAGTCGAACTCTTCCACCGGATTGGTCTTGGCGCCGTACGGCTGACGTGCCAGTGTGCGCGGCATGGTCAGGCCAAGGTACTTGGCATCGTCCGATTCGCGCAGCGAACGCCAGGCGGCGTAATCGGGCGTGGAAAAGATCTTGGCCAGATCGCGCGGGTTGGCCAGCTCGTTCCAGTTGTCCATGCCCATCAGCTTGGAATCGGCGGCGGCAATGAACGGCGCATGCGCAGCGGCAGCGACCTGGGAAATGCCGGCCAACAGTTCCACGTCCGGCGGGCTGTGGTCGAAATAGTAGTCGCCGACCAGGCAGCCATAGGGTTCACCGCCCAGCTGGCCGTATTCCTCTTCGTAGACCTTCTTGAAGACCGGGCTCTGGTCCCACGCGGTACCTTTGTAGCGCTTGAGCGTCTTGCCCAGTTCCTTCTTGGAAATGTTGAACACGCGGATCTTCAACAGCTGATCCGTTTCCGTGTTGTTGACCAGGTAATGCAGGCCGCGCCAGGCGCTTTCCAGCTTCTGGAATTCCGCGTGATGCATCACCAGGTTGAGCTGTTCGCTGATCTTGCGATCGAGTTCCGCCACGTAGGCGTTGATGGTCTGGGTGACGTCGTCGGAGACGATGTCCGACTTGTTCAACACCTGCTCGGCCAGCGTGCGCACGGCCGATTCGACCTCTTCACGCGCGCGTTCGCTCTTGGGCTTGAATTCCTTGGTCAACAGCGCGGCGAAGTCGCCGGCTTCGACGGTCTGCACCGCAGTTTGTTCGGCCAGTTTCTCGGTTGCCATGATTGCTTACTCCCCTTCCGGCTTCGGCGCGGAGGCCAGCGACTGCAGCAGCGCCGGATCGTTGATGGCCTGGGCGATCAGCTTTTCCGCGCCGGCCTTGCCATCCAGGTAGGTACCGAGGTTGGCCAGCTGCGTACGCGCTTCGAGCAGCTTGGCGATCGGCCCGACCTTGCGCGCGACGGCGGCGGGCGAGAAGTCGTCCATGCTTTCGAAGGTGATGTCCACATTGAGATTGCCCTCGCCGGTCAAGGTGTTGGGCACGGCAAAGCTCACGCGCGGCTTCATCGCCTGCAGGCGGCTGTCGAAATTGTCGACGTCGATTTCCAGCGCCTTGCGCTCTTCGATCGCCGGCAGCTCGGCGTTGTTGGCGCCGGAAAGATCGGACATGACGCCCATCACGAAAGGCACCTGGACCTTTTTCTGTGCGCCGTAAACCTCGACGTCGTATTCGATCTGCACACGAGGCGCGCGATTTCGCGCTATGAATTTCTGACTGCTTTGTTTGGCCATTACGACGTCTCCTTGTAAAGGATCAAAAACTACAGTGGTACTGCGCTTTCATTCCAATCCACCCGCCGGGTCCAGCGGTTTACAGCCAAATGACAGGCGTGAGTCACCCGACGGAGCAAAACTTGCAACCGACAACCTAGGTGAAGCAAAGCGGCGTGTGCGGCTCCCCCCGGGGCCTGCATAGCGGTTACTGAGCGCGCCGCAACGGCCGCATGACCGTGCGTTACGACGCGTAAGAAAGAGTCCCTGTTACCGGCGTAAATCTATGCCCAATCGCGGCAACTGGCAACGCTTGTTTTGCGCTGTGAAAATACAGTGAAAAATCGCCGCTGTTTCCGACATATGTATGACAACCCCCTGATTAATCACGAATACCGTTTCGAGATTTTGACTGGATCTGCGCTTCAGCCATCGATGCCCAGCCGATGTAACACCCTCGTCATTGGTTGGCCGAATCATCAATACCTTGCAACTGGATAGGCTCTTTCTCGTAACGCCCGAGTCCAAGCCGTTTCATCAGCGCCGACATGCGCTGTCCGCCATGCGGCAAGCCGGCAGTGAGTTCTTTGCCTTCCGGATCGAACAGACGCCCCCATTCGCGCGAAGTGCCTTCGCAATCGGGCCGCAAGTCGCTTTCCGTGCAAACGTACGACACGTAAATGTATGCCTTGCCGTCGGCAGCCGTCAGACATGCCCAGCCGCTCGCAGCCGCATCCAGAACCGGTGTGCCTTTCAAGAACGGTTGACGCAATGGACGACCATCAAGGTGCAACACCACGGAACCGTTCGTACCTGGCCGTTGTAGCGCGATGCGCTGCGAAAGCGGCTGGAAATCCTGGTCCGGCACGTCGAGGTATACCGTTTCGGCCGTCAGGTTGGCGCCACCGCAACTCAGATGGCCGATGGCCGTGGTTCGCTTGGGTGGCGCAGGTTGGGTGCTCGCCTGCACATGCGAAACGCTCAGCATGGCGGCAAGACCAAGACAAAGGACAGCGCTGATGGCGTTCATCGCGCTCTTTCCTCGTTGGCGTACTTGGAAAAGAGTCTACGCGCCTCGTCCATCGTCATCTTCGATTGCGAGCCGCCCGGCAGCGACGTCCATTCCTTGCGCAAGAGCGGAATGGCCATCTCGATGTCGCCCTGCTTCACATAGCCGAGCGCGTGCCGGCTGCGCAGTTTCTCGATCGCCAGCTTGTCCTGCGATGCCTTGGAAAAATCGATGACGATGCCGCGCTCCCTGGCTTCTTTCCATGTCGCGTAGAGGATCTGATAGGCACCCGCCGCGGTCGAGGTGCGTCCCCACGCGGTGACTGCGCGGTTCGGATGCTTGCTGGTATCGGTGAAGCGCTGCTGCCCGCCGTAGAGCAGAAAGTACACGTCGTCGCTATCGGAATGGTGCTCCGCGAAGCGGATCAACCTTAAAAACGCGGCCACGTAAATGTCTTCGTCGGTCATATCATCCCTAACACACCACCCTGCACGCCTCGCTCGCTGCCGGCCGACTGGCGTGGCAACAGCTGCGCCCAACTCCCTACGCAGGATGCGGAATGTACCGACAAACGAAAAACTTGCACAAGTGCCAGTACGCCTGTGTACCCGCTGGCGGCACCTCTCGACGGGGCGAACACCCGCTGGTCACCGTCGAACAACGGCGGGAACGTTACTTTCCAGCCCTGTTTGAAAGCCGGAGTCGCACCCATGGAGCATGCCGCCTCGCCTGTCGAACATATGTATTTCGCGTGGAACGATGCGCTGTCGCGCAACGACGGCGACGCCCTGCTTGCGCTCTACGCACGCGACGCCGTACTGGAAAGCCCGCTTATTCCGCACCTGCTCGGTGTGGACAGCGGCGTGTTACGCGGGCACGAGCAGATTCGCCCGCTGTTCGCCCAGCTGGCCGAACGCAAGCCGCCGGTGCGGCAGTATTACCGCACGCCATACCTGACCGACGGCAAGCGGCTGATCTGGGAATACCCGCGCGACGCCGGCAAGGGCGAGCAGATGGATTTCTGCGAGGTGATGGAACTCAACGACGAAGGCCTGATCCAGTGGCATCACGTGTACTGGGGCTGGTTCGGCTTTGGCGTGCTTCAACGCAACGAATATCACCGTTGACCGCGAACCCATCGACTCAGGTTTCGGTTTCCGCCGCGGGCACGTAGCGATGGTTTTTCACCAGCGCGGGATCCACGTCGAGCGGCCGCGAAAAATCGGCGACCAGTGAAGCATCCGGTTTGAAATGTTCGCGCTCCAGCGCTTCCCAGGTGAGCCAGACGCTGGAACGTTCGGAGCCCGACCCGACGGATGGCGAACGAACGTGGCACGGATAAACGGTCAGGGTGGGCTTGATGCGTGTGTGCATAGGCGTTTCCCATCGACATGAAGCGCTCGGCCTGTTTGGCTCGAGCGGGATAACGACGTTACCGCGATTTCGATGCCGATTGCCAGGGCCGTCGATGCAACGCGCAGGTTTAGCGCAATCTCGAAAAACAATTATTTAAGGTAGCTCCTGAGCACGGCGATCACCGGCGCAAGTTCTTCCGCGTGCGTGGCGTCATCTCCGTGCAAATGAGAACGCAGATGTCCTTCCAATACTTCAAGGATGAGGCCGTTCACCGCACCGCGCACCGCCGCAAGCTGCTGCAGCACGGCACCGCATTCGGCGTCTTCGCTTAACGCGCGCTCCAGCGATTGCACCTGCCCGCCAATGCGGCGCACACGCGCCAGTAATTTCTTGTCCTGTTTTACGTGCGACATCGGTTGGCCCTCGCTATACTGGGGGCCAGTATACGTCGGGAGGGGCCGGTGAACGATACGCTCGGCATGGCGCACAGCCATCAGTTCAACCAGGGCAATGTCCGCGGGGAAAAACGCACTCGCGCGGTGGTGCTGATCACCGCGGCGATGATGGTGGTGGAAATCATCGGCGGCTACGCGCTCAACTCCATGGCCCTGCTCGCCGACGGCTGGCATATGAGTTCGCACGCGCTGGCGATGGGCATGTCGCTGCTGGCATATGTGCTGGCCAGGCGTTACGCCAACGATCCGCGCTTTGCCTTCGGCACCTGGAAAGTGGAAATCCTTGGTGGTTTCAGCAGCGCGCTGATGCTGGCGGTGGTGGCCGCGCTGATGCTGTATCAATCGGTGGAACGGCTGCTGACGCCGGGGCCGATCCATTACGACGAAGCGATCGTCATCGGTGTGATCGGTTTATTCGTCAACCTGGTATGTGCATGGCTGTTGCGGGACGAGCACGATCATCACGGGCACAGTCATCAGCACGCGCATGAGCATGAGCATCACCACCATCACGACGTCAATCTGCGCTCCGCCTATATCCATGTGATTGCCGACGCGGCGACCTCGCTGCTGGCCATCATCGCGCTGCTGGGCGGCAAGCTGTATGGCGCCGCGTGGCTGGATCCGGTGATGGGCGTGGTCGGCTCCTTCCTGGTGGGACGCTGGGCGGTGAGCTTGCTGCGCGAATCAGGACGCATCCTGCTGGATGCGGAGATGGACGCACCGGTGGTGCAGGAGATCCGCGACGTCGTGGCCGAGCACTTGCCCGCGGCGCAGATCTGCGATCTGCATGTGTGGCGTGTTGCGCGCGGAAGTTATGCATGCATCCTGGGCATCGTCACCAGCGAAGCGGTTTCGCCTGCCGAGGTGCGCAGGCATCTGTCGGTGCATGAAGAGCTGGTGCATGTGACGGTGGAGATTCAGAAGGCGGCGTGAGCATTCCGGCCCGCGCATCGTGGGTTGGGGTGCAAACCCCAACATCCCCATGCACGCATACATCCCGACGTTGGGGTTTGCACCCCAACCTACGCACGCATAAAAAAGCCGCGCCATGATGGCGCGGCTTCGCAATCTTCAAATTCGCCTTAATGCTTGCCGTGGCTCTTGGTATGGCCCTTACCGTGCGTCGCACCGGTTACGCCCTTCCCTTTGGCCTTGTCCTGCGCCACGTCGCTCACCGCGGGACCGACGCGGGTATCGCTCGCCCTCGACTGCGCGGCCATGGCCGATGTGGCGTCGCCGTGGCTGTCCCGGTTCATCGCGCCGCCTGCGCCGTGGCCGTGTTGGGGAGCGGCGAACGCGCTCGTGGCAAGGCCGAATGCCAGGGCGGCAAGAAGCATGGTACGCATGATGATGCACCTCAAAGGAGTGGAAGCCGCTCAAGCGGCGAGCTCAAGGTAGAACGGCGAAGCTCGCCGGCAGCTGAATTTTTCGGGCGCTGCCTGAACGCTCGGCAGAGTGGGATGGCAACCCCTGCGATCGGCCACCCGACATACGTAAGCGTGCCGCAAGCATCTCGCCCGCGGCGGGCGTCGCGCCGTCGTGGCCCAAAGCGACAGCCATTGGTCCTTAATTGCTCTTAGTGACGCACATCCCATTCCGGTATTTTTTTAACCATCATCGGATGTCTGGTTTTGCTGCCTAGGAACCAGCAAGGCCACGGCATCCGATGATTTCTCATGTCTTGCGTACCGCTACTGGGGCGTACAGCATTTGCGGCAGCCTACGGCTCACCCGGTCCAGCGGTGACCGGGTCGAATGTTCCACCATCCGCGATTTCGCTATAGTTCGCCCCGCAACAGGGGGTTTTGGGATGTCTATGAATACTGGCCAGCCGCAATCGACAGAAGACGGCAGGCTCCGCGCAGGGCCGCAGGGCACGCAATTGCTGTCCGCCGCCCAGATGCAGCAACTGGCATTGGAAGAATCGCAGGCCGCCAACGGCCGCGCCTCGTCGCACAAGCCCGTGCTGGAAGGCACCCAGGGGGAGCTCAAGGGCAGCCGCTTCACCTTGCTCCAGGGTCGCCAGACGATTGGCCGGCGTGGCGACAACGATATCGTCATCAACGATCCCAGCGTTTCGGCCACGCATGCCTGGATCATCAACCAGCATGGCCACTACGTGCTGATGAACACGCTGTCCACCAATGGCACCTTCGTCAACGACAAGCGCATCCACGAAACGGTGCTGGTGCATGGCGACCGCGTGCGTTTCGGCCAGGCCGAGTTTACGTTCCTGACGCACGAGCACGGCACGCCTGCCCTGCGTCGCTATGCATATGTCGCCGCCGCAGTGCTGGGCGTGGCCGCATTGGCCGGCGCCATCTGGTGGGTAGTCTGACGCCAAGATGAGCCAGGCCACGCCGGCTACCATCGGGCGATATCGCATCGACGGCATCCTCGGCGAAGGGGCGATGTCGATCGTGTACGCCGGTTTCGACCGGGAAATCCAGCGGCAGGTGGCGATCAAATGCCTGCACGACAACTTCGCCGACGATCCCGATTACCGGCAGCGCTTCCTGGTGGAAGCGCGCGCCGCCGGGCGTCTCACGCATCCGCACATCGTCACCATTTTCGATACGGGCGAAACCGAGGACGGCCGTCCTTACATCGCCATGGAGAAGCTGTCCGGCGAATCGCTGGCCGATCGCGTGGCCTCGCACGGCCTGCCGCCGGCGTCGGTGGTGATGGACCTGGCCGCGCAGCTCGCCACCGCCTTGCATTACGCGCATTCGCAAGGCGTGATCCACCACGACATCAAGCCCGACAACGTCATGCTGCTCGACGGCTGGCGGCACGTGAAGATCGCGGACTTCGGCATCGCCGAGCGCCGCTCGCCGCGCGCACGGCCATCCGGCGCGGCGCACGGGAAAATCGGCGGCACCCCCAATTACATGTCGCCCGAACGCTTGCGCGGCGAACGCGCCGGCGCCGCCAGCGATCTGTTTTCGCTGGGCGTGGTGCTGTTCTGGCTGGTCACCGGCCGATTGCCGTGGACGTATTCCGGCGACGTGCAGCGTTTCCTGCGGCAACGCCAGCGCCTGCCCGAGCCGCCGATCAAGCCGCACGATCCATCCACGCCACCGATCCTGCTCGACATCATCCGCACCTTGATGGCGCCCTCGCCCGATGCGCGCTATCAGTCCGGCGCCGAAGTGGCCGAAGACCTGCGTCTGGCGCGGCGCAGCTACGAGCGCTCGCGCGAAGAACTGCCCCACCCTCGCCTGCAGTCGCTGGGCTTGCGCTGGGCCGTGGTGCTCGGCGCCAGCGTGGTGGCAGTGCTGCTGTTGGGCATGCTGGCCATCTACGGCAAACAACGCGTGGCGGTGACCGGCCTGGCGGAGGATTTCGGCAGTTCGCTGGCGCAGATCATTGCCCGCAGCGCCGCCGAAAACATCGTCATGGGCGACCACGCCGCCACCCGCGCGCTGGTGCAGGACATGGCGCGCAACGAACAGCTCGATTACCTGGCCATCGCCGATCGCGACGGCACGATCATCGCCAGCACCCAGGTCGGCGAAAACGACAAAACCCTGCCTGCCGCAACCGGCGAGGCGCCACAGCAGATGGCCAACGGCATCACCAGCTATCGCGCGCGTCTTGAAGGTACGCACGGTTTGCAGAACGCCTTGGTATTCGATGTGCCGGTGCGTTACCAGACCAAGACCGTCGGACGCTTACGCCTGGGCGTGAGCGAAGCGCCGTTGCAAGCGGCGCAACATACGGCGATCGGCGTGATCGCGTTGGTATTGCTGACCACCCTGGCGGCGGTGCTGGTGGCGGCGTATTGGCTGTTCCGGCAGCTGCGCGGCTCGCTCGATCTGCTCGTCGCCTCGCTGCTGCGCATCGCGCGTGGCGATTATCTGCATCGTATTCGCATCGCCCGCCGCGATGAATTGGGACGGCTGTTTGCGGCGTTCAATCTGATGGCTGAGACTTTGGGTGCGCAGCGTGATAAGCCCGTTGTGCATACCGCGGTTAACAAGCCGGAACCGCTGGCTGCGCAGCCGACGCAGTTGCTGGTAGTGCCGAAGACGGACGAAAAAGCCTGACGGTGTAGGTTGGGGTGCGAACCCCAACGTCGTCATGCATGTGCATTCCGGTGTTGGGGTTTGCACCCCAACCTACGTCTTGCATTCAACCTTCCCTATCGCCTCGCCTCATCGTCATTCCGGCGAAGGCCGGAATCTATCGCCAGCACGAAGCATGGATTCCGGCCTTCGCCGGAATGACGATTTGGTTTTTCCTGATGATCCATCAGCGTGCAGCTTCCCGCTTTTTCAAAAAGCACAGATGTGAACGGCGCTACGACAAACCGCTTTCACCTGTCGCGAAAAACCCACACGCCTCATCAAGACATGCGCCTCACATCGCGTAATACACGCATTGTCCCTGTCTGATAGCAAGTTTGTACGCTCCTGCGATGGTCATTGCGTACGTTAGTACTGATCATTTCATCAGCGGCATTTCACGCGAACGTTGCTGATAACTCGCGCGGTTGTCATCACGTTTCGTCGCAGTCTTCCGGAGCCTTTGCGCAGGTTCCATACCGTACAGGGCGGCCCATGAGCACATTACGCGAGCGTCGCGGACAAGCGGCTGGATTCTCGTTGATCGAACTGATGATCGTCGTGGCGATCATCGCGATTCTGGCTGCGATCGCCGTGCCGATTTACAGCACTTACGTCATCCGCAGCAAGCTCACCGAAGCGCACAACAACTTGAGTGCGTTGCGTGTGCAGATGGAGCAGTACTTTCAGGACAACCGCAGCTATGCGGACAACTCGGGAAAGTGCGGCGTACCCATGCCGGCCATCGGCTCGAACAGTACGGTGAAATATTTCACCTACACCTGCGCTATCACCACTAGCGGCTACACGATCACTGCCACCGGCGCCACCACGCAGACGGCCGGTTTCGAATTCACCATCGACGAGAAGAACATCCACGCAACAACCAAGGCCAACAACTGGTACTCCGGCTCGATGGACAATTGCTGGGTCACCGCCAAAGGAGTCTGCCAGTGAACACGGCAGGCCAGCACGGCGTGAGCCTGATCGAGATGATGGTCGCCGTGGCCATTCTCGCCATCCTGGTCATGCTCGGCATTCCCAGTTATCAGCAGTGGACCTTGAATACGCGCATCAGGACAGTGACCGAATCGATCCAGAACGGTCTGCGCCTGGCGCGCAACGAAGCATCGCAACAAGCGCGCTACGTACGTTTTCAATTGAACTCGGCCACCAGCTGGCAGGTGTGCCAGTTGCCTGCCAGCGCCGCCAGCGCGAGGGCCGCGACGGATTGCAGCAGCGCCACCAAGATTATCCAGACCTGGAATTCGCAGAGCGCAAGCACGGTGCAGGTAGGTGCTTCCACGGCTCCCAGCAAAGTGGCCACGTATGCGTCCGGTTCCACTGCATACGCCACGCGCGTCAGCGGCGGCGTTCCCGCCGGCGTCACGTTCGACTCGTTGGGACGCCCCACTGCGTACGGCAGCGGCTCGATCCTGCGCATCGACGCCACCGCCGCCAATGCATCGCTGCAATCGAACAGCCGTCGTCTGGTCACCACCATCTCGGCGGGCGGCATGGTGAACATGTGCGACCCCGCTTTCACATTGAGCAAGAACGTCATGGGGTGTCCATGAAGAAGTCACCTCGTTCGATGATTCGAACACAGCAGGGCATCGTACTGATCGATGCGATGATCGCGATCGTGATCTTTTCGATCGGCATTCTCGGCATGGTCGCGTTGCAAGGATCGGCGATCGAAATGACCACCGCTTCCAGCTATCGCATCAACGCGGCGATGCTGGCCGATCACGTGATTGCGCAGATGTGGACCTCCGATCTGACCAAGCTGCCGAACGATTTCAAAGGCAGCAAGGGCAAGGGCGGCGCCGGTTACACCGCCTGGTTCGACGATCTGGATTGCGCGATCCAACCACAACAGCGTTTCCACAACTGCCTGCCCGGCGTGAAAGCCAATCCGCCGAGCATCGATATCGTGCAGCAGTCCATTTCCCACACCGGCAATACCGAGTACCAGGTGACGGTCACCGTCTACTGGCAGGCCCCCAGCGATCACAGCGTGCACAAGTATGTATCCGTTACCGCCATCGGCAGTTGAGCGCGTTATGCCGACGATGACGCGCCAGCGTGGTTTTTCGCTGATCGAGCTGATGGTGGGCATGCTGGTGAGCATGATCTGCATGCTGGCGATGATGGCCGCGTTTGCCGTGTACGAAGGTAAGAAACGCACCACCACCAGCGGCAACGATGCGCAGCAGAACGGCAGCTATGCGCTGTATACGCTGGAACGCCAGCTGCGCAGCGCCGGCTCCGGCATCGTGCAGGGCCTCAATCATGGTTTGTGGGGCTGCCCTGTCACGGCTTACACCGGCGGCAAGAACGTGCTGCCCGCGGCAAGCCTGCCCGCACCGTTCGCATCGTCGGGCTGGCCGCTCACCACGCGTCTGGTGCCGGTGCTGATCGCCTCCGGAGGCAAGGAGAGATCGGATGTGATCGGTGTAGTGAGCGGCGATTCCGCGCTGCAGGTATTCAGTGTCGCTGTCAGCAGCACGCCTTCCACCCACGGTGTGGTGGTGAGCAATGCCTTGGGCTTTTTCACTGGCGATTACCTGATTGGTACGTTGTCCAACGGCACCTGCGCCATGGCGCACATCGCCAGCAACGACGGCACGGCGACGCAGGTGCCCAGCACGACCCTTGTGCTGGATACGCCGAACAGCCCGAGCACCGGCCTGCAAACCGCCAGCAATGTCTTCAATGTCGGCCCCTCGCCCAGCTTCACGCTGTATGGCGTCGATCCGTCCAGCGGCTCGCTGGTGTCGTGGGATCTGCTGCAGCGTAGCGTGGACAACCAGCCCGCCGCGATCACGCCGATTGCCGATGGCATCGTGATGGTCAAGGCGCTGTACGGCATCCAGACCAGCAGTTCGAGTAACCTCACCTGGCAGCAGCCAGCCGGCAACTGGGACATCAGTAAATTGACCGCCGGCACCGCTGCAGCCGCCGTGGCCATGAGCCAGATCAAGGCCATTCGCGTGGCGATCGTGGCGCAAAGCCGCCTGCCGGAACGCGAAGCCGATTACAAGAGCGAACCCAAGCTGACCTTGTTCAAGGATCTTCCCGCCGACGTGCGATACAGCGTGCCGCTCGATACGCAGTTTCGCTACCAGGTGTACGAAACCACCATTCCAGTGCGCAACGCGATGGTTTCCCAGTTCTATTAGGCCGACACGATATGAATGCCCCCTTCCGCCAACAAGGCATGGTTTCCACCCTGATGGCCGTGATCGTGCTGGTGGTGTCGCTGCTGGCGGCGATGGCGCTGATGCGTTCGGTGGATACCAGCACCAACATCGCCACCACGCTCACTTTCCGCCAAAGCGCCCTGCAGGAAGCCGAGCGTGCCTATGTGGATGCCCAACAGCACATCACCTTCACCCAGCCCGATAGCGATATCGATCATGCCTCGCTGGGTTATTACGCACAGCCGCAACCGGCCACCGCGCGCTCCGCCGCCGATATTCCGGACATCCTGGTGAACAAGGTCTCCGGCTACGCGCCCTTGTCGAGCGACAACGGCAACATCATTGCCTACGTGGTGGAACGGCTTTGCCCCAGCACCGGCACCGCCAGCGCATCCACCTGCATCGTGCCGGGCCCGACCATCACCAGCGGCAACGTCTCCAACCAGACGTCGGACAACAAGACCTTCAACACCGCGCCCAACGCGGCGTTTCGCCTGACGGTGCGCGTGGATGGCCCCAAGGGCACCACCGCGTACGTGCAAACCATCATGCGCTGAGCGCCGCCCGCGCAAAGCAGCTACGTCCTTCCTTCTTCTCGAAAAACGGCCATGCTCAAGTCCCTACGCAAAGCTCGTCTCCACTGCAGTTTGCTGGCATGCATGGCGGCGTTCGGCGCAAGTGCAGGCGCCTGCGCCGCCACCACGCTGACCGACACGCCGGTGTACAGCACCTCCAACGTGCCTGCGAACCTGATGCTGTCGCTGTCGGTGGAATATCCCACCGGTACTGTGGCTGCGTATACGGACAGCACCGGTTACACCGCCGATACCACCTACCTTGGCTATTTCGATCCGGCCAAGTGCTACGACTACAACGACCACACCGGCGCGGGCTATTTCGTTCCGGTCAGCAGCTCCGGCCCGGTCTGCACCGGCCACTGGAGCGGCAACATGCTCAACTGGGCGCTGATGACGGCGCTGGACGAGTTTCGCCAGGCGCTCACCGGCGGCAACCGTTCGATCGACGACGTAAAGCTGACCGTGCTCAAGCGCTCCAGGCTCAATGCGGCGCAAAGCAACCTGAAGAATTTTCCGGACAAGATCATCGGCACGGCCGCGGACGGCACCACCAACGTGTCCCCTTCCACCGTCATCGGCGACAGGCGCTACGCCGGTCTAGGCACGGTGTATTTGCGCTCGTATGCGCAAGACTCGACCTTCATCATTTCCAACAACAGCTCGTTCGCCAATTCCGCTGACGGTAGCCAATTTGCCACCGTCTACAACGCGCAGGTGCAAGTGTGCGTGCCGGGCATGCTGGAGGGCAATTGCAATTCGGCGCACAGCATCAGCGACTACATCGGCGCCGGCGCGTACGACAAACCAGACGGCCTGATCCAGCAGAACTACACCAAGATCCGCGTGGGTGCGGCGGGCTATGGATTTCAATTCGCCTGGTCGAACCCCAACGGCGTGGTGCGCGCCTTGCTGCACGACAATGGCCCTACCGCTTACAACGGCTATGGCGAGCGCACCGAAAACAAATACGCCGAATGGGATGCAAAGACCGGCATTTTTTATCGAAGCCCCGATGCTGCCGATGACGTCTACGCCAAAGCGCCCGGCGACATCCCGTTCACCGACAGCGGCACCATCAATTACCTCAACAAATTCGGCTATAGCGGCAACTACGAGCAATTCGACACGGTCGGTGACCTGTACTGGGCCACGCTTGCCTACTTCATGCAGGTGCCGCTGGATGCGAGCTACACCGACGGGCTCTCGCAGAGCAACAGCTCGGACCCCAGCTTCCCGGTGTTTTCCGGCAAGCCGGCGAACGCATCGAAGAACCCGACGATCAACGATCCGATCCAGTACACCTGCCAGAACAACGCCATCGTCACCATTGGCGATTCGCATACCTGGTTCGATTCGCGCGTGCCATCGTCGGCGCCTGCAAGCAGCAATGGCGACGGCGGCAACCCGCTTAAGCCGCTGCAGACGGGTGGTACTGTGGCAGCCCCGCTGGACGCATCTGCCTATGTCACGGCATTGGGCAATCTGCCGCTGATCGAGGCTCAAGGCACCACGCCCGCTTCAAAAACCATGGCGCAGTACCTCAACGTGACCGCCCTCGGCGATGCCCACGAAGCCGGCTACCCGACTTTTGCCACCTACAACATGGCCGGTCTCGCCTATTACGCGCACACCAAAGACATCCGCGCCGACATCACCGGCGAGCAGAAAATCACCAGCTATGTGGTCGACGTGCTTGAACCGGGCACCTACGACGGCAGCCCCGGCCGCGACACGTACAGCCCCAGCAAAGCGAGCCTGGGTTGGGCCGGCCCGAACATGTATTGGCTGGCCGCGAAGTACGGCGGCTTCAACGACGTCAACGGCGATGGCGTACCGGCCAGCCCGCTTACCTGGCACACCAACACCACCACGGCATCGGCCAAGAACCTGCGCCCGGACAATTATTTCCCGGGTAACCAGCCCGCGCTGATCCAGAGCGGCCTGCAGCAGATCTTCAACAACATCGCATCCACCTCGTCGCAGACCGGTTCGGGCGTCACCATCAACACCAGCCGCGCACTGAACAGCGTCACCGCCGGCGCCGCGCCTTACTACGCGCCTGCCGACGGCTTTCCGGCCTACACCACGCAATACACGCCCGTCACCTGGACCGGCGACGTAAGCGGCATGATTGCCGCCACCGCCAGCGACGGCAACATCGGCGCCGTCGATGGCACCTCGCCCTGGCATGCGCAGTTGCAGCTGGACACGCTGACCCAGGCCACCTCGAACGGCTCGTCGAAAAATATCGTCGGCTGGAATACCGGTCGGCGCGTCGTCACCTGGAACGGGCGCGAGGGCGTACCGTTCCGCTACGACAGGTTGTCGGCCGGCGAACAGACCGCGGCGAACACCACCGGCGCAGGCGCCGATTTCATCAATTACCTGCGCGGCGACAAGAGCAACGAGAGCACGGTGTTCCGCGCACGCACGCATATCCTGGGCGACATCGTCAATTCGGCCGCCGTGCTGGTGCAGGGCGGCATGTCCAACGCCTATACGGAATCGGCCAATCCCGGCTATGCCAGCTTCACCGCGAATGTCGCCAACCGCATGCCGGTGGTGTACGTGGGCGCGAACGACGGCATGCTGCATGCGTTCGAAGCGGATTTCCAGGGTGCCACCCGCGCCAATCCGGTCACCGGCGGCGGCAGCGAATTGTTTGCCTACGTTCCGAGCATGCTGTTCAACGGCCCCAACGACACGCCGCTGGTGGATGGCCTACCTGCGCTGGGCAATCTCAACGGCGTATCGGCCAACAGCTACGCGCACCACTTCTACGTCGACGCCACGCCGCAGGTGGCCGATGCGGATTTCACCTATACCAGCAACGGTGCGAGCAATCCGACCTCCACCGCCACCACCGCGGACTGGCACACCATCCTGGTGGGCGGCCTCGGCAAGGGCGGCAAGGGCATTTACGCGCTGGACATCACCAACGTGCCCGACGTGGTCGACACCACCGGCAGCGCGAAAGTGGAAAACGCGGTGGCGAAGAACGTGCTGTGGGAATTCACCGAAGCCGACATGGGTTACAGCTATGGCGCGCCGCTGATCATCAAGACGCGCAAATACGGCTGGGTGGTGGCGGTGACTTCCGGCTACAACAACACCAGCGGCAAGCTGGCCGGGCACGGCATTCTCTATCTCCTCAACATCAAGACCGGCGCGATTCTGCAGAAGATCGACACCGGCGCAGGCAGCGCCGCCAAGCCAGCGGGACTGACGCAAGCCACCGCCTACACGCGCGACATCGCCGACGACACGGTGGACCAGATCTATGCGGGCGACCTGCTGGGCAACGTGTGGCGTTTCGATCTCACCGAAGCGGCCGTGGATACGTCGGGCCACCCAACCGGCGGTTATCCCTCACCTACCCTGCTGGCCACGCTCACCGACAAATCCGGCAATCCACAACCCGTCACCACCATGCCGCGCGTGGAAGAAAGCATCAGTACCGACGGCTTGAGCACGCTGCGCTGGGTGTTCGTCGGCACCGGCAAGTTCCTCGATATAACCGACCTGACCAACACGCAGCGCCAGACCATGTACGCCCTGCGCGACGGCTCCGGCAGCACGCCCGCCAGCAGCGGCCTGCCACTTACACGCAACGCGCTGACGCCCGTCACCGACCTGCTCAGCGGCGCAACGCTCAACGCCAACGCATCGGGCTGGTATTACGACCTGACCGGTTCGGCAGGCGGCAACAACGGCGGCACCGAACGCGTCGTGGTGGCGCCAAGTACGGCCACCGGTCTGAACGTGGTGGCCTGGGTGACGGTGACTCCCTCCAGCGATCCGTGCTCTTTGCAGGGCTCGCTGTATGCCGTCAACTTCGCCGGGGCTTCGGTGCTGCTCAGCGGCGACACGCAGGTGAAAAGTCTCACCACGACCGCCGCGGCGCTCACCAGCGTGCAATTGGTCAAGCACGCCAATGGCACCGTCGGCGCGGTCGCCAGCGATACTAGCGGCAAAAACATCAGCCAGCCGATCCCTGAATCGCCCACTTCCAATCAGGTCAAGCGGGTGAACTGGCGGGAGGTCATGAACTAACGCGCGATGCGATCAATACTGCTGCAGGCGCTGCTTCAGCTGCAGCGCACGCGTGCGGTAGACCACCGCCGGTTCGTAGCCCGGATCGACCACCAGGATGCGGTTCCACAGCGCGATGGCCTGATCCAGATGCTGATCCAGATACAGCACCATCGCCTGCTGATGGGAGTTGGCCACCCAGGCACGGCTCAACGCCGCGAAGGTGGGATCGGAGGATTTCAGCTGCGGGTTCAAGCTCAGCGCCTGATCGAACAAGCTCAGCGCCTGCTCATGATGACCTTGCCGATACAGGGCCAGGCTCTGGTTTTCCAGCTGCAGCGCGCGCTGGGTGGGCGGTACAGCGACCGGTGGCGGCGCAGGCGCGGCAACGGGTGCGGCCGGCGCGCTGGCGGAACCGGATGGCTGCGCGGAAGGCGTCTCCACCGCGGCGGCGTTCGGCGATGCGGGCATCTGCAGCGTGGATCCCACGCGGATCACAGCCGGATTGGTCGATCCGTTGTAGCGCGCCAGCACCAGGAACAGGTTCGGATCGCCCAGGTACTTGGCCGCCAGCGTGCTGTAGGACTCCCCCGACTGCACCACGTGCGGGCTGGAGGCCGCGCCCAGCGCCTGCCTGGGATCTTCGGTCAATTGCTTGAGGAAGAACTGGGCATTGCGATCGCCCGGATGATCCTGCAGATAGCGCCGCAGCGCCTTCTCGCCATCCGCGTAATGCCCGTTCTGCAGGTCGTGCCTGACGATCGAGGAAAGCGACTGGCGCGGCGAGGTATCCCCACCGGTCCCTTCCGCCGGGGCGGACACCGTAGGCTGCACGGTGGTCGGCTCGCTGTACTTGGGCTTGAAGGTGACCTTGGGCTTGGTGCAACCGCCCACCAGCGCCATGCCCAGCAAACCAGCTGCCAGCACCCAGGCGCGTACGGACGTAAAGCGAGCTTCCCTATGCATCATCAATCTTCCGCCACCCTGTTCAGACGCTGATTTGCCCCGCCGCACAAGCGACTTGGCCGCACAAGTTAAGCCAGTTCCCGAACTCCTGCAAACCTAGCGGGGGGCGGGGCTAGGATGTGTGAAGGGGGAGTCGTGGTGGTGGGCGGGCTTAAGCCCCTCTCCCACCGGGAGAGGGGTTGGGGTGAGGGTACGACCAGCGCGCGATCGCCGCGACTTGCGCCAGACGTGAACATCGCGCTTCGCCCGAACCCTCACCCGCCTGTCGGCACCCTCTCCCGGAGGGAGAGGGATTCACTCGGATAGCTTTTGGCAAATTGGCGATGCGTCAGTGAAGGCAGCATTGCAACGCTCAAAAAATTCAACCATCCGGTGAAGCGAAACATCAAGGTGCACGCATCACTCGCACTTGCGATCGCACACCAACGCCATCTGCCATGTGGCATACATGCACTGCACTTAGCTCAAGCAACACCATGCGACTGTGCAGACAAGTCCACACAGGCCATGTGCGGCACATCGCGACATCAACGCACTGTCCCAAATTGACTGATAGTTTGTCCCCTTGTGCGATAGCTGCCGCGCTCGCGAAACCGCATGATCGCATCGACCATTCGTGAAAGAACGGGTGGCGCACTCTTCAGACAGATGATCGAGCGCACTTGCGCTCTTTCGACGTGACTTTTCGGGGCTTCGCACAGGCTCCAAACCGTACAGGGGCGGTCCATGGGCACATTACGCACGCGCCGCAGGCAAGCTGCAGGCTTCACCTTGATCGAGCTGATGATCGTGGTGGCGATCATCGCGATTCTCGCTGCGATTGCCGTGCCGATTTACAGCGACTACGTCACGCGCAGCAAGCTGACCGAAGCGCAGAACAATCTGAGCGCGCTGCGTGTGCAGATGGAGCAGTACTTTCAGGACAACCGCAGCTATGCGGACGGAGCGGGAAACTGCGGAACCCCCATGCCGGCAACCGGCTCGAACAGCACAGTGAAATATTTCACCTACACCTGCGCTATCACCACCAGCGGCTACACGATCACCGCCACTGGTGCCACCACGCAAACGGCCAACTTCACCTTCACCATCGACAACAATAACAATCGCGCCACCAGCAACGCCAATGGCTGGTACACCACGCCCGCCACCTGCTGGGTCACCGCCAAAGGAAGGTGCCAGTGAAAGCGCCCCACCAGCGCGGCGTCAGCCTGATCGAACTGATGGTGGCGGTCGCCATCCTGGCGATCCTGGTCATGCTCGGCATGCCCACGTTCCAGCAGTGGACGTTGAACACGCGCATCCGCACAGTGACCGAATCGATCCAGAACGGCCTGCGGCTGGCGCGCAACGAAGCCTCGCAACAAAGCCGCTACGTGCGCTTCCAGCTTTCTTCCGCCACCAGTTGGCAGGTATGCGTGTTGCCGGCCAGTGCGGCCAGCGCGCAGGCGGCGACCGATTGCAGCACCGCCACCAGCACGGTGCAAAGCTGGAATTCGCCGGGCATGAGCAACGTGCAGGTGGGTGCGTCGACGGCGGTGAAGGATGTCGCGCCCAGTTCGTCCTCCGCGAGCACCTATAAAACCATCATCAGCGGCGGCGTTCCGGCCGGCGTCACCTACAACGCGCTGGGCCGGCCTACCGCTTATGGCAGCACGTCGATCCTGCGCATCGACGTCACCGCGGCGCAAAGCGCGCTGCAGGCCAGCAGTCGCCGGCTGGTCACCACGATCTCGCCGGGCGGCATGGTGAACATGTGCGATCCGGCTTTCACCTTGAACAACAACGTAACGGGGTGTCCATGAAGACGACGCTTACCCGCCCGCGCGCGAAACGCCGTGCCTCGCACCAGCGAGGCATCGTGCTGATCGACGCCATGGTTGCGATCCTGATTTTTTCGGTCGGCATTCTCGGCCTGGTGGCGCTGCAAGGTTCGGCCATCGAGATGACCGGCAGCGCCAAATACCGCGTCAACGCCGCCATGCTGGCCGACCAAGTGATCGCGCAGATGTGGGCAAGCGATCCGAGCCAGCTCAAGACGCTGTTCGAAGGCAATGGCGGTGGCGACGACAGCAGCGGCGGCGCCAGCTACGTCGCCTGGGCCAAGCGCCTCGATTGCACGGTAAGCAAGCCCGACCTCAATTGCCTGCCAGGCGCAAAGGCCAATCCGCCCAGCATCGACGTGGCCGAACAGGACATCTCCAGCTCCGGCAACACGCAATACCAGGTGACGGTCACCGTCTATTGGCAGGCGCCCTCCGATTCCACCAAGCACAAATATGTCTCCGTCACCGCCATCGGCATTTGAGGCTTCGATGATCTCCACGGCAGCTGCACGCCAGCGCGGTTTCTCGCTGATCGAACTGATGGTGGGTATGCTGGTGAGCCTGTTGTGCATGCTGGCGATCATGGCCGCCTTCGCGGTGTATGAGGGCAAGAAGCGCACCACCACCAGCGGCAATGACGCGCAACAGAACGGCAGCTACGCGCTGTATACGTTGGAGCGCCAGTTGCGCACAGCCGGCTCGAGCATCGTGCAGGGCTACAACTATGGCCTGTGGGGTTGCCCGGTTACCGCTTACACCACCATACCTACCGGCAAGATCCAGACGCTGCCGGCGCAATCGGCGCTGCCCTCCCCGTTCACCTCATCGGGTTGGCCGCTTACCACGCGCCTGGTGCCGGTGCTGATCGCCTCGGGCGGCAGCAATCCGGATGTGATCGGTGTGGTGGGCGGCAATTCGGCGTTGCAGGTGTTCAAGATTGCCATCGCCGGCACGCCCACGACGAGCAGCGTGGCGGTGGGCAACAGCCTTGGCATCATGACTGGCGATTATCTGCTCGGCACCTTGTCCGACGGCACCTGCGCACTGGCGCATCTGACCAGTTCGTCCACGGCGACGCAGGTATCGGGCACCACGCTCACGTTGGATGCCGCCAACAGCCCGGCGACCGGCCTGCAGAAGGCTACTTATCTGTTCGATGCCGGCGCCGCGCCGATGTTCACGCTGTTCGGCATCGATGCTTCGACCAATTCGCTGGTGTCGTACGACCTGTTGCAGCGGCCGGTGAACGGACAAGCCGCCGCGGTCACGCCGATTGCCGATGGCATCGTGCAGATGAAAGCGCTGTACGGCATCCAGACCAGCACCGGCATAAGTTGGGTGCAGCCTACCGGCACGTATTCGATCGACACGCTTACCGCAAGCAGCAGCGCGGCATCGAGCGCCATGGGCCAGATCAAGGCGATCCGCATCGCGATCATCGCGCAGAGCCGGTTGCCGGAGCGCTCGAGCGATTACTTCAACAAGGATCCGATCGTCCTGTTTCAGGATCTGGATACGGCGCTGCAGTACACCTTCACGCCGAATACCCAGTACCGCTACCAGGTGTACGACACCACCATTCCGGTGCGCAACGCGCTGGTTAGCACGCATTATTGAGTGGACGCGACATGACGACTCCTTCCATTTCGCTCGACGCCCGCTATCACCAACGCGGCATGATCTCCACCCTGATGGCGATCATCGTGCTGGTGGTATCGCTGCTCGCCGCACTGGCGCTGATGCGTTCGGTGGATACCAGCAACACCATCGCCGGCAGCCTCACCTTCCGCCAGAGTGCGCTGCAGGGAGCCGAGGCCGCGTACGTGGATGCGCAGCAGAAGATCACCTTTACGCAGCCGAACAGCGATAACGATCAGTCCAATCTCGGCTATTACGCGGAACCGCAGCCGGCCACGTCGCGCTCCACCGGCGACATACCGGACATGCTGGTGAATCTGACCTCCGGATTTCAGAAAATTTCCGACACCAACGGCAACACGATCTACTACGTCGTCGAGCGCCTGTGCCCATCATCGGGCGCGGCCACACCGACGCGCTGCATCGTGCCTGGCGCCTCCTTGCTCGGCGGCTCGCTCGCCAACCAGAACTCCGACAACCTTACCTTCAGCAATGGCGCCTATGCGGCCTTTCGCCTGACGGTGCGTGTGGACGGCCCCAAGAACACCACCGCGTACGTGCAGACCTTCATGCGCTGAACGCCCACGCGCAGACACTTCGCTTCGCCACATGCTCCAAGCCTTCATACCGGGATCGGCCATGCTCAAAACTCTCCGCCACATTCGTCTCAACGCAAGGTTGCTGGCATGCATGATGGCGCTGACCGCAAGCACCGGCGCATCGGCCACGACGCTTTCCGACACGCCGGTATACAGCACCTCCAACGTGCCGGCGAATCTGATGCTGGCGCTGTCGGTGGAATATCCGACCGGTACGGTGGCGGCCTATACGGACAGCAACAACACGACCTATGCGGCTGGCACCACGTATCTGGGCTATTTCGATCCAGCCAAGTGCTACGACTACAGCAGCACTACCGGCACGGGCTATTTCGTACCAGTAAGCACGACATCCGACCATACGTGCAGCGGGCACTGGAGCGGCAACATGCTCAACTGGGCATTGATGACGTCGCTGGATGAGTTTCGCCAGGCGTTGACCGGCGGCAATCGCTCGGTGGATACCACGTCGAAGACCGTGCTCAAGCGCTCCAACCTCAACGCGTCGCAAAGCAATATCAATAACTTCCCGGACAAGACGATCGGCACTTCGTTGAACGTATCGCCCTCCACGGTGATCGGCGACAGCACCTATTCATCGTTGAATACGGTATACCTGCGTTCGTACGGGCAAGGCTCCACCTTCATCATCTCCAACAACAGCTCTTTCACCAGCGACAACAAGGGCAACCTGGCCACCACCTATAACGCACAGGTCCAGGTATGCGTTACCGGCATGCTGGAATCCAATTGCAATTCGGCGCATAACGCCGCCGACTACATTGGCGCCGGCAAGTACGACAAGCCTGAAGGCCTGATCCAGCAGAACTACACCAAGATCCGCGTGGGTGCATCGGCCTATGCCTTTCTGAAAGGCAACAGCCAGCCCAATGGCGCGGTGCGCGCCTTGCTGCGTGACAACGGTCCTACCACGTACAACGGCTATGGCGCCCGCCAGACCAACACTTATTCGGAATGGGACGCCAGCACCGGTATTTTCGTCACCAATCCGGATGCCGCCGATTCCACCTACGCCACCGCGCCCGGCGGGACTAATTTCACCGACAGCGGCACCATCAACTACCTCAACAAGTTCGGCTACAGCGGCAGCTACGAGCAATACGACAACGTGAGCGACCTGTACTGGGCCACGCTTGCCTACTACATGCAGGTACCGCTGGATTCGACCTATACCACTGGCCTGTCCAGCAGCAACAGCACGGATTCCACCTTCCCCGTCTTCACCGGCGTGCCGGCCAAGTCGTCGAGCAATCCGACCGTCAACGATCCGATCCAGTACACCTGCCAGAACAACGCCATCGTCACCATCGGCGATTCGCATACCTGGCTCGATTCAGCGGTACCCAGTTCGGGCCCCGGCACGGGACTGGCGCCCCTGAAGGCGGGCGGTACAGTCGGCACTGCGCTGGATGCATCCAGCTATGTCACCCAACTGGGCAATCTGCCGCTGATCGAGGCACAGGGTACCACCGCCGCCTCGAAGACCATGGCGCAGTACATGGGCGTGACTTCCCTGGGCAGCACTTATGAGATCCAGGGTTCGCAGATGGCCACCTACAACATGGCTGGCCTGGCCTACTACGCGCACATCAACGATATCCGCGCCGATATTTCCGGCAATCAGAAGGTCACCAGTTACATCGTCGACGTGCTCGAACCGGGCACTTATGACGGTAGCAGCGGCCATCCGACCTACAATCCAGGCAAATCCGGCGCCGGTCCGAACATGTACTGGCTGGCGGCAAAATATGGCGGCTTCAACGACGTCAACGGCGATGGCACGCCAGCCAACATGCTGACTTGGCATACCAACAGCACGACGGCCTCGGCCAAGAACCTGCGTCCGGACAATTACTTTCCCGGCAATCAGCCCAGTCTGATCCAGAGCGGCCTGCAGCAAATCTTCAACAACGTCGCCTCCACCGCGTCGCAATCCGGCTCGGGCCTGTCGGTCAATTCCAGCCACGGCCTGAGCAACGTCACCGCCGGCGCCGCACCCTACTACGCGCCGGTGGCGGGCTTCCCCGCCTACACCACGCAATACACGCCGGTGACCTGGACCGGCGACGTGGCCGGCTTCATCGCCACCACCGCCACCGGCAGCGATGTCACGGCGGCGTCCGGCAGCACGCCGTGGCATGCGCAATTGCAGTTGGACACGCTTACGCAAACCGCCACCAGTTCCAAATCATCCACCTTGGGCTGGAGTACCGGTCGACGTATCGTGACCTGGAACGGCAGCAAGGGCGTGCCGTTCCGCTACAGCAGTTTGTCTTCCACCGAACAGGGCATCGTGGACCAGACCGGCAGCGGCTCGCAATTCGTCGACTATCTGCGCGGCGACAAGAGCAACGAAAGCACCTTGTTCCGCACACGCACGCACATCCTGGGCGACATCGTGAATTCGGCGGCCGTGCTGGTGCAAGGCGCGCTGTCGACGTCCTACTCGGAAACGAACAACCCCGGCTACGCCACCTTCAGCAGCAATGTCGCTGGCCGCCAGCCGGTGGTTTACGTTGGCGCGAACGATGGCATGATGCACGCGTTCGAAGCGGATTTCCTGAGCCCAACCAGCACCAATTCGGTGACCGGCGGCGGCAGCGAATTGTTCGCCTACGTTCCGAGCATGCTGTTCAACGGTCCCAACAACACGCCGCTGGTCGACGGCCTGCCTGCCTTGGCCAACCTCGACGGCGTATCGACCAACAATTTCTCGCACCACTATTACGTCGACGCCACGCCGCAGGTGGCGGACGTGGATTTCACCTACACCAGCGACGGCACGGCCAACCCGAGCACCACCGCCAAGACGGCGGACTGGCACACCATCCTGGTGGGCGGCCTGGGCAAAGGTGGCAAAGGCATCTATGCGCTGGACGTGACCAATGTACCGGCGGCCGCCGACACCACCAGCAGCTCGACGGTGGAAACCTCCCAGGCCAGCAAGGTGCTGTGGGAATTCACCGAAGCCGATATGGGCTACAGCTACGGCCCGCCGCTGATCATCAAGACGCGCAAATACGGCTGGGTGGTCGCCATGACCTCCGGCTACAACAACACCGGCGGCACGCTCGCAGGCCACGGCATTTTATACATCTTGAACATCAAGACCGGCGCGATCCTGCAGAAGATCGATACCGGCGTGGGCAGTGCGACTTCGCCGGCCGGCCTGACGCAAGCCACCGCGTTCACGCAGGACGTCACCGACGGCACGGTCGACCAGATCTACGCCGGTGATCTCTTGGGCAACGTGTGGCGTTTCGACCTGACCGAAGCGGCGGTGGATTCGTCCGGCATCGCAACCGGTGATTATCCCTCGCCGACGCTGTTCGCCACGCTTACCGATCCCTCCGGCAAAGCGCAGCCGATCACCACTGCGCCGCGCGTGGAAGAAAGCCTGAGTTCCAACGGCCTTTCCATCCTGCGCTGGGTATTCGTGGGTACGGGTAAATTCCTCGACATCACCGACCTTACCGATACACAGCAGCAAACCATGTACGCGTTGCGCGACGGTTCCGGCAGCACGCCTTCCACATCGGGATTGCCGCTGAAGCGTGGGGCGTTGACGGCAGTCACCGATCTCACGCAAGGCACTACCGTCTCGGACAGCTCGACCGGTTGGTACTACGACCTCACCGGCTCGGCCGGCGGCAACAATGGCGGCACCGAGCGCATCGTGGTGGCACCGGCAGCGGCCACCGGCTTGAACATCGTGGCGTGGACCACGGTGATTCCTTCCAGCGACCCATGCTCGCTGCAAGGCGCGCTGTACGCCACCAACTATTCGGGCGCATCGGTATTGATGAGCGGCGGCAGCACCGTGAAATACCTCACCACCTCGGCCGCACCCACCGGCGTGCAGTTGCTGCAAAACACCGACGGCACCGTCACGGTCGCATCCAGCACCTCGGCCGGCGTGACCACCTTCAAGGCGGTGAACAAGAACAACAACAGCAACCTGGTTCATCGCGTGAACTGGCGCGAGGTGCTCAACTGAGCCGCGCAACGGGCGCCTTGGACGGAAGCGTTGTAGGTTGGGTTAGCGCAGCGTAACCCAACGATATCGCCGGAATAAGTTGGGTTACGCTGCGCTAACCCAACCTACGACACCGTCGCCACCTCGCGCGGAATGTGCGCAGCAAGATGGCCCAACCGAACAGGGATTTGTCCCCGCACGCCATGGGCATGGCGGGACGCTCCGGACACACTGCAGTGGCATCCGCGTGATGCTGTTGGGCGCGATGTTCCCAGTGTCGACGTCAATCAGTAACGGTTCGTGGCATGCACAACGGCTGACTTTCCTCCCTTTGTGGCCGTTGTCCGACTCGCGGCGTCGGAGATGTATCCGCCCACATCTCCGGCGCCGTTTTTTTTGAGTTCTGTCATCTGCAGCGCGTGCGGACGCCTCATTCCCTTACCGGAGGCCACCGTCGCGACGTGTGGACCAATGCCAGCACCCATACCGTGTCTTCGTCGCTCGCGATCTCGTAGATCAGGCGATAGTTCTCATGCGGCGTCAATTCGCGGGTGCCCGGGATTCTGCCTGCAGGACCTAGCCTGGGAAATTGCGCGAGTGACGCGACCGATTCGCTGAAAAGCTGGTCCATCTGCGCAGCCGCTGCCGGGTTGTCGATGGCGATATAGTCCCAGATGTCGATGCGGTCCTGCTCGGCCTCAGGTGTCCAACGAACTCTCACTTCTTGCCTGACACCTTTGCTCGCCGTGCAGCAAACTTCGCTTCAACCTCATCATTGGACCGGCCACGACCGGCCTTCACGGAGGCTCGGGCCACTTCGACCTTGCGTTGCAGGAATTCGTCGTGCTCCCGCGCCTGACGTTGACGCTGCACGAACTCGCGCATGAGCTCCCGCATGACTTGCGAGGCGGGACGATGCGCCGCCTCGGCTTCGGCCATGAACTGGTCACGTAGTTCGGGCTCCAGCTTCATGGTGAAAACGGCTTCTTTCATGGCGCCCCCACAGGGATTTTCGGTACTGACGTGGTACATACCTTATCATTACCGACCATCCTAAGCGACTTCCGCCGCGAAACATCTCAAGATGCGCACAAAAAACGCCGGTGCAGCGATCCCGCTACACCGGCGCCGTCCAAATAACGGCACCAGGGGTTGGCATACCGTTACTTGCACTCCTCGATCCACGATTTGTCTGGGGTGGATGACGAGGTGAAAAGGTAAGGCCTGATGCGCGATGTGAGGAGGGCCAGAGTGGTCCAACAAACTGTAGGAATGGGCCAACTGTTCAGTGATATGCAAAACGCGTAGGTTGGGGTGCGAACCCCAACATCGTGATCCGCATCGAGATGGCGACGTTGGGTTTGCACCCCAACCTACGTTAGGAGATGGCGCGGTAGGTGAAATCCCTGATCCGAATGCTGCCTTTGTTCGCGCTGTAGATGCCGACCTTCAGGCTAAGAAAGCCACCGAACACATTGTGGTGCATACCGGAGGTTTCCATGCGCAGGCCGTGCAGCACCCAGGTTTTGCCACCGTCGTGCGAGTAGTGCCAGGTCACCACGTTGTTGTCGTTCGTCAGCCGGATGCGCACGCTGGAGGTGGGCATCGCCTGTTGCATCCAGGCCAGTTCGTCGGCGTATTCGAAGGTCTTCATGTGCTGCGGCGTAAAGCCCACGCCCACGAAGGCCTTGTGGTTATAAAACAGCAATACGCCGCCTTCGGCATCATCGAGCAAATCGAGGGTGACTTCCGCTACGTAGCTGCGATCACCCACCAGGCAGGTCAGCGGCGAGCTGTCCGCAGGTGATTGGCCTTTGGCGGCCAGCAGCAGCGCGCCCTTCTCATGTTGCACCCGCTCCATGTCGCCAAGTGCAGGCTGAAACAGGCTCCACTGCAGGCCGAACTTGTTGCGCGTGAAGTCATCCGATAAGGCGAATCCCGACGCGCTGCGCTTGCCGCCCTTGGGCGCCGGTAGCGGCCTGGAAAGATCGCCGCCCTTGGCGCGGAACCAGCCATCGGTGGTCCACTCGATCGGTTCCAGCAGCGTCTGTCGCCCCAACGTGCGAAAGCCGTTTTCGTAGCCGTGATAGACCATCCACCAGTCACCGGCCGGCCCTTCCACCAGCGACGCGTGTCCGCGCGACCACCATGGTTCCGCCACGCTGGTGGTGCGCACCAGCGGATTGTGCGGGCAGTGTTCCCACGGACCGTGGATGGATTTGGAGCGCGCCGCAATCACCATATGGCTGGTCGGCGGTCCTGCCGTGCCGCCCACGGCGGTGATCAAATAGAACCATTCGCCATGGCGCAGCAGCTTCGGCCCTTCCGGCGCGAAATCCTCCACCACCCAATCGTCCGGATAACGCCACGGGCTATAGGCCGGTTCCAGCGCACCATCCGTGGCGAGGCCATTATCGGCAAGGCGGATCTTGCGGATGCCGTTGACGAACAGATAGCGCTTGCCGTCTTCGCCCACGACGTGTCCGGGATCGATACAGCCGGAAATTTTCAGATCGATAGGATCGCTCCACGGCCCGTGGATATCGTCCGCCCAGATCACGTAGATCGACCACGGCTGTCCCTGCGGAGCCGCGGGAATGTAGATGAAATAGCGGCCGTTGTGCTTGCACAGATCGACCGCGAACACGGTTCCGATGGACTTGCTCAGTGCAGCGGTGATCGGTGACCAGTTCAGCAGATCGGTGGAATGCCAGATCACGATGCCTGGATAGGCATCGAACGGCGTGAACGTCATGTAGTAGTCGCTGCCGTCCTTGAGGATGGTGGGATCGGGATGATCGCCGGCGACGATGGGGTTGAGGTAGGTGCCGTTACCGAGATCGGCCTTTCGCTGATTTTCGGGGCCGTGCGCCCATGCGGGCGATTTTTCCGCGCATGCGTTCGATGGCATCGCCTTTAAGGCAAAGGGCGCGGAAGCTGCACCAGCGGCAAGCAACTTGAAAGCGTTACGGCGAGAGGTATCCACCATGTCGTAGCCTTGTAGGTTGGGGTGCAAACCCCAACACCGTGATCCTCATCTAGATGGCGACGTTGTGGTTTGCACCCCAACCCACGAGAGTCAGTCGCGCTTGGTGCCCGACAGCACGTCCACCCACACCGCGATCACCAGGATCGAACCCTTCACGATCAACTGCCAGTAATTGTCGACGTCCATCATCGACATGCCGTTGTCGAGGCTCGCCATCACCAGTGCGCCGATCAGCGCGCCATGCACCGTACCGGCGCCGCCGCGCATGGACGCGCCACCGATAAAGCACGCTGCGATCGCATCGAGTTCACCGTTGGTACCGGCCGAAGGCGAACCCGCAGCCAGGCGTGCGGTATTGATGATGCCGGCGAACGCGCACATCAAACCCATCAATGCAAACACCACCATCTTCACGCCGGCGACGTCGATGCCGGAAAGGCGGCTCGCTTCCATATTGCCGCCCACCGCGTAGATGTGCCGGCCGAACACGGTCTGCGTGGCGATATAGGTGAAGATCGCCAGCAGCGCGAGCAGGATCATCACCGGCAGCGGTACGCCGTTGTAGCGATTGAGCATCACCAGGAAGCCGGCCATCACCGCGCCGATCGCGATCAGCTTGAGCGTATCGCGCCACGCCGCCGATTGCGGAATCGAGAGGGCCGCACGCCGCTTGCGGCGCATCGCCGTCATCGCGACCAGCGCAACGAAGATGATCGCCGCCAGCCAATTCGACAGCGTCGGATTCACGTAACCCTGCGCGAGGTAGACCATGTCCGCCGGCACCGGCGCGATGGTGGCGCCATGCGTAATACCCTGCAGCACACCGCGGAACGCCAGCATGCCGCCCAGGCCGACGATGAACGACGGCACGCGCAGGCGCGTCACGATAAAGCCGTTGAGCAGTCCCGCCACAAGACCGAGCAGCAGCACCACGATCACGGTAGGCCACGAGCCCCATCCCAGATTCACCGTCATCACCGCGGCGATACCGCCGAGCAAGCCAAGCAGTGAGCCGACGGACAGATCGATCTCCCCGGCGATGATCACGAACACCATGCCGCAGGCGAGCATGCCGGTGATCGAGGTCTGTCGCAGCAGGTTGGAAAGATTGCGCGAGCTGATGAAGGCGCCATCGGTGGCGATGTGGAAGAAGACCCAGATGACGGCCAATGCCAGCAGCAGCGCCAGGATCTTGTAGCGGACAAATAGGGCTCGGAATTCTTGTGCACGCATGGTTGGAGCTCGCGGTCCTTATTGATTTCACTCAAGCCAGTTACTGACTAAAAGGCTTGTTCGAAGCGTTCGTCATTCCGGCGAAAGCCGGAATCAAGGTCAAATGCGCGTCCGAAGGACACGATATGTTTTTATGTTGAGTGCTACGCACAACGTATTGAAACTGGATTCCGGCCTTCGCCGGAATGACGACAAGGCAAGATTGCGCATTTCCGAGTCATAGATACCTAAGCCCTCTTCGCCTGCGGAATCGCCGCCGCCATCACCTGTTCCTGCGTCAGCCCCTCATTGGGCAGATCCGCACACAAGCGCCCCTCGCCCATCACCAGCACGCGGTCGCTCGTACCGAGAATCTCAGGCAGCTCGGAAGAAACCAGGATGATCGAGATGCCCTCTTTCGCCAGCTCGAAGATCAGCCGATAAATGTCCGCCTTGGCGCCGACGTCCACGCCGCGCGTGGGTTCGTCGAGAATCAGGATGCGCGGCCGCGTCAGCAGCATGCGGGAGAACAAGGCCTTCTGCTGGTTGCCGCCCGAGAGATTGGCGATCGGCATTGAAGCGTTCGCCGCCTTGATGTGCATCGACGCGATTTGCGCCTCGGCCACGGTCCATTCGCGTCCGCTGTCCACGTGGCCCGCACTGGCGTAATGCTGCAAGGTCGCCAGGGTGATGTTCTTGTCCACGCCCAGCAGCGGCACGATGCCGTAGCGCTTGCGATCTTCCGACACCAGCCCTAAGCCGGCGCGGATCGCATCGCGCGGCGAGCGGATGCGCAGCGGCTTGCCGTCCAGATACAGCTCGGCCTGGCTGCGGCCGGGATAGGCGCCGAAGATCGCGCTGACCAGTTCGGTGCGGCCGGCGCCGACCAGGCCGGCGATGCCGAGAATCTCGCCCTTGCGCAGCGAGAACGAAACATCCTTCACGCGCTGGCGCGACGGATCAGTGACGTCGTAGCAGGTGACGTGCCGCGCTTCAAACACCACCTCGCCGATCTCGTGCGCCACCTTCGGGTACAGCGTTTCCAGCCGACGGCCTACCATCATGGCGATGATGCTGTCTTCGTCCAGCTCGCTCATCGGCTTGGTGGCGACGTGCTTGCCATCGCGGATCACGCTGACGGTGTCGCAGATGCGCGCCACTTCGTCCAGCTTGTGCGAGATGTAGATGCAGGCGATGCCGCGCTGCTTGAGGCGCTCGATGATACCGAGCAGCACGTCGGTTTCTTTCGAGGACAGTGACGAGGTCGGCTCGTCGAAGATCAGCAGCCGCGCGTCCTTGGCCAGCGCCTTGGCGATCTCGAACAGCTGCTGATGACCGCCGCCGAACGCCTTCACCGGTAGCGCGACGTTCACGTCATCGAGCTGCAATTCCTTCAGCAGCGTGTGCGCACGCGCATACATGGACTCGTAATCCATGCGTCCGCCCGGCAAGGTCAGCTCGTTGCCGAGAAACAGGTTCTCGACCACGGAAAGCTCCGGCACCAGCATCAGCTCCTGATGGATGATGACGATGCCGGCCTGCTCGCTGTCACGCACCGAACGCGCCTGCAACGGCTTGCCCTGCCAGCGGATCTCGCCTTCCCAGGTGCCGTACGGATAGACGCCCGACAGCACTTTCATCAAGGTGGACTTGCCGGCGCCGTTCTCGCCGCACAGCCCCAGGCATTCGCCGGGGCGCACCTGCAGGTCGATGCCGTCCAGCGCGTACACGCCGCCGAACGCTTTACGGATGCCCCGCATTTCGAACAGGTAATCGCTCATGCTGGTCGACTCAGTGGCCGTAGATCTGGGTGTGCGTGTAGAAGCCGTCGCGAATCACGACGTCCACGTTCTGCTGCGTCAGCAGGATGGGATCGAGCAGAACCGTGTTGACGTCCTTGCTGCCGTTGTTGAGGGTGGTGGTGTATTTCGGTTTTTCGTCGCGCACCAGTTCCACCGCAAGCTCTGCGGCTTGCGTGGCGATCTGCTTGATCGGCTTGTAGACCGTCATCGCCTGCGTACCATCGATCACGCGCTTGACCGCGGCCAAGTCCGCATCCTGCCCCGACACCGGCACCTTGCCGGCCAGGCCTTGCGCGGCCAGCGCCTGGATCGCGCCGCCGGCGGTGCCGTCGTTGGAGGCGACCACGCCTTGAATGTTGTTGGCGTTGGCGGTCAGCGCATCTTCGACGATGCGCAGCGCCTTGGATGCATCCCAGTCCGGCGTCCACTGCTGGCCGACGATCTTGATCGCGCCGCTGTCGATCGCCGGCTGCAGGATTTTCATCTGGCCCTGGCGGATGATCTTGGCGTTGTTGTCGGTGGGCGAACCGCCGAGCAGGAAATAGTTGCCCTTGGGCGCCCGGTTCAACACGCCCTGCGCCTGCAGCTCGCCGACGCGCTCGTTGTCGAAGGTGATGTAGGCATCGACGTTGGCGTTGAGGATCAGGCGATCGTAGGACACCACCTTGATGCCGTTGCGCTCGGCCTCGGCCACCACGTTGCTGAGCACCTTGGAGTTGAACGGCACGATCACCAGCACGTCCACTTCGCGCGCGATCAGGTTTTCCAACTGCGCCACCTGGCGCTCTTCACTCGCATCGGCCGATTGCACGTAGACCTTGGCGCCGAGCTTGGTGGCGGCGGCGACGAAGTAGTCGCGGTCGTGCGCCCAGCGTTCGAGGCGCAGGTCGTCGATGGAGAAGCCGATAACGGGGTGTTCTTTGCTGGCGTGGGCTACGGAACAGCCAACGAGCATGGCGGCCAGCGCAAGATACTTGCCCACCGCGGCCATGCCCTTCCGTGCCTCACCGTCATTCCGGCGAACGCCGGAATCCAGTTTTAGTACGCCGTGCGAAGCACTCAACATAAATAATGTCGTGTCCTTCGGACGCATGTTTAAACTGGATTCCGGCGTTCGCCGGAATGACGAGCGGTTTGAACGCAAGAAAGCTACTACGCGCTCTGCCCAGCCCCTCACCCCAACCCTCTCCCCGGAGGGGAGAGGGAGCAATAAAGCTCGCTTCGTCATACCGTCTCCTCTGCCCGATACACACCAGCAAGCTGACGATACAACGCGCGGAACTTCGGTTGCCGGCGTTCGCGGAAATACGCATGCCGCGCGGCATTCGGCTCACGCACCGCGGTCACCTCCGGCATGCTGCACACCTCCGTCAACGGCGCACCCGGTTCGGCCGCCAAATGTGCGAGACGTGCAGCGCCTAGCGCCGCACCCACTTCACCACCGGCGCGCAGAGTCAGCGGACGGCCGATGATGTCGGCCAGCATCTGCGTCCAATACGCACTGCGCGAACCACCACCGATCACGGTGATGTCGTCGGCGTGCAGGCCGGCGGCATCCACCGCTTCAATGCCGTCGAGCAAACCAAGCCCCACACCTTCCAGCGTCGCATTGGCCAAATCCGCGCGCGCAGTATCCGCACGCAAACCCGTGAACGCGCCGCTGGCATGCACGTCGTTGTGCGGCGTACGTTCGCCGCTGAGATACGGCAGGAACACCGGACCGTCCTTGCGCAGGCCGGCGCGTTCGGCGTCGGCCAGCAGCGCCCGTACGTCGGCATAGCCGCCCAGGCTGGCGGTGAAATCCAGGCAGTTCGCCGCGCTCAACATCACCGACATCAAATGCCAGGTGCCGGGCAAGGCGTGGCAGAAACTGTGCACGGCCTGCTCGGGCCGCGCGAGATAACCGTCGGAAACGGCGAAGTACACGCCCGAGGTACCCAGCGACAGCATCGCCTGCTTGTGCCGCACGATGCCCACGCCCACCGCACCGGCAGCATTGTCGCCGCCACCGGCCGCCACCGGCACGCGCTGCATGCCCCAGCGATCGGCCAATGCCTGGCTGAGGTGACCAGTGACCGCGCTGCCTTCGTAGGCCGTCGGCATGGCGTCCAGCGGCAAACCGGTGGCGTCCAGCATGGATTGGCTCCAACCGCGTTCGGCCACGTTCAACCACAAGGTACCGGCCGCGTCCGAGGCATCGGTGGCGTATTCGCCGGTAAGGCATAGCCGCAGGTAGTCCTTCGGCAGCAGCACCTTGGCAATTTGCTCGAACACCGCCGGCTCATGCTCGCGCAACCACAGCAGCTTGGGCGCGGTAAAACCGGGCATGGCCAGATTGCCGGTGATGTCGCGAAAACCCGGCCAGGTTTCCATCGCCCGGCACTGCGCATCGCTGCGGCCGTCGTTCCACAGGATGGCCGGCCGCAGTACACGGTCGGCCTTGTCCAGCACAGTGGCGCCATGCATCTGCCCGCTCAGGCCGATGCCGGCCACCTGCCGCGGCGCGATGCCTGCCCTGCCCGCTTCGGTCAGCACCTGCTCGATCGCCGACTGTGCAGCCGTCCACCACGCGTGCGGATCCTGTTCGGACCAGCGTGGTTGCGGATTGGATACGGTCAGTGCGTGCGAAGCACTCGCACGCACCTTGCCGGCATGGTCGATCAACACGGCCTTGATGGCCGAGGTCCCCAGATCTATCCCCAGATACATGCGGCGGCTCAGCCGTAGATGTACGCGTTGACCAGATTTTCCAGATATTCCTGCTGTCCGGACACGTGCGACGGACGCAGATCACGCTTCAGCGCTTCCTGCGCCAGCGCTTCGAGCGTGTAGCCGCCTTCCAGGATCTGCTTGCCGAACGACGCATCCCAGCCGGCGTAACGCTTGGCCTTGAACTCGGCCAGCGCGTCGCGCTCGATCATCTTGGCGGCGCGCTCCAGCGCCAGCGCCAGCACGTCGATCGCGCCGACGTGGCCATGGAACAGATCGGCCGGATCGCTGCTCTGGCGGCGCACCTTGGTGTCGAAGTTGAAACCGCCGGTGGTGAAGCCGCCGCTGCGCAGGATTTCGTACATCACCAGCGTCATTTCTTCCACGCTGTTGGGGAACTGGTCGGTATCCCAGCCGTTCTGCGGATCGCCGCGGTTGGCGTCGATGCTGCCGAACACGCCCAGCGAGATGGCCGTGGCCACTTCGTGTTGGAAAGAATGGCCGGCGAGCGTGGCGTGGTTGGCTTCCAGGTTCACCTTCACTTCTTGCTCGAGGCCGAACTCCTTGAGGAAGCCGAACACCGTGGCGGTGTCGTAGTCGTACTGGTGCTTGGTGGGTTCCTGCGGCTTGGGCTCGATCAGGATGGTGCCCTTGAAGCCGATCTTGTGCTTGTGCTCCACCACCATCTGGAAGAAGCGGCCGAGCTGCGCGCGCTCGCGTTTCAGGTCGGTGTTGAGCAGTGTGTCGTAGCCTTCGCGGCCGCCCCACAGCACGTAGTTGGCGCCACCCAGGCGATGCGTGGCAGCCATCGCATGGAACACCTGGGCCGCTGCGCAGGCGAACACTTCCGGCTGCGGATTGCTGGCGGCGCCCGCGGCGTAGCGCGGATGGCTAAACAGGTTGGCCGTGCCCCACAGCAGCTTCATGCCGGTCTCGGCCTGCTTGGCCGCCAGCACGTCCACCATGGCGGAAAGATTGCTTACGTAGTCGGCCAGGCTGTTGCCTTCCGGCGCCACGTCGGTGTCGTGGAAGGTGTAGAACGGCGCGCCCAGGCGCTTGAAGAAATCGAACGCGGCATCGGCCTTTTCCTTCGCGCGCTGCATCGGGTCGCCGGCTTCATGCCACGGGCGGCCGAAGGTGCCATGGCCGAATACGTCGGAACCGGGCCATACGAAGCTGTGCCAATAGCACACCGCCAGACGCAGGTGCTCGTCCATGCGCTTGCCCAGCACCAGGCGGGCCGGATCGTAGTGGCGAAACGCCAGGGCGCTGGGGGAGGCGCCGGCCTGGCCGATGGGGGAAATACGCTCGAAATAACTCATGGGAAGCTCCTGAACCAACTGGGCGTCCGGTTCGGTTCGCGCAGGCATTGCCGCAAGCGCAAACCGGATCGGCACATCTTTGTGGATGCTGCAATTGGCGTGTTTGGGTGGCAATTGCGAAATCTGTCAGCCGCGCTAGATTTTTCTTTGTCGCGTTGCGTCATGTGCCTGATCCTGCGAACTGTTAGCGTCGCGTCACGGCACACGCCGTTGTAGCAGGTCAGCTGTCCGCCCATGACGAAGCCACACCGTATCGCGCTGCTTTTCAATGCCAACAAGGTGTACGACCGCCAGGTCATCGCCGGCATCGGCCAATATCTCACTTCTACCCGCGTAAAGTGGGATTTATTCATGGAAGAGGATTTCCGCAGCCGCACGGTGGGCATCCACCAGTGGCGCGGCGACGGCATCATTGCCGACTTCGACGACCCGGTGGTGTGCGAGGCGCTCGCCTCCATGCCTATTCCTGTGGTCGCCGTGGGCGGCTCCTACGCCGACGAAACGCATTACCCGCACAATATTCCCTACGTCGCCACCGATAACCATAAATTGGTGCGGCTGGCCTATGACCATCTGATCGAACAGGGCCTGCAGCGCTTCGCCTTCTACGGCCTGCCGCCCAGCCCCGGCTGCCGCTGGGCGCACGAGCGCGAACTGGCCTTTATGCAGATGGTGCGAGCGGACGGACTGGACGGCACGGTCTACCGCGGCTCCTCCACCAGCGCTGGCGGCTGGGGCCGCGCGCAGGAAGACCTGGTGGCATGGGTGCGCTCGCTGCCCAAGCCGATCGGCATCATCGCCACCACCGATGCGCGCGCCCGCCACCTGTTGCAGGCGTGCATCGTGGCGGACGTGCCGATTCCCGAACAGATCGCCATCGTCGGCATCGACAACGACCCCATCGCGCAGCTGCTGTGCCGCATTCCGCTCACCTCGGTGATCCAGGGCGCCGAAGAGATGGGCCGCATGGCCGCGCAGGTATTGCACCAGATGCTGCACGGCGGCGATTGCTCCACCACCCGCGTGATGGTGCCGCCGGTGGGCATCAACGTACAGGCCACCAGCCTGCACCAGCCGTTGAAGAGCCCGTACGTGATGCGCGCCAAGCACTACATCCGCCAATACGCGTGCTTAGGGATCAAGACCGAACAGGTGGCCGACTACGTCGGCATCTCGCGCACCCTGCTGGAAGAACACTTCAAGCGCGAGCTGAAGCAGTCGGTGCACCAGACCATCCTGGAGCACAAGCTGGAAATGGCGCGCAGCATGCTGGCCGATCCATCCATTCCCTTGACCGACGTGGCGGTGCGCAGCGGCTTCACTTCGCTGCAGTACATGTACGCGGTGTTCCGGCGCGAATTCAATTGCACGCCGCGGCAGTACATGGAAAACGCCAGGGAAAGCATGCGCAGCCATTGATCGCCGTGTCTCGTCTTCAGCGCACGCCATCGCCGACATTCACGACGGGCTTGCATCCACTCCGATACCAAAGTGGATATCTGAAGATTTCAATTTCTTATTGGAAGGCTTCCGGGCTTGTTTCTAGACTCGGCGATGGACTTGCGAGCGCATGCGCGTGATACGGCACCGTGAAGCATCGAGCCGCCGTCATTCGAACGGCGGACCGCACGGAATCACGGCGCAATCATTCGGCGATCCACACGCATCCACATCGCCACACCGGAGGAGATCGACATGACCAGCACCATCCGCGGCAGGACCCTGCGCGCCCTATGCGCCGCCCTGGTCATGGCCTCGCTCGGCCTTAGCGCGTGCCACCACGCCGACGCACCCATCAAGATCGGCTTTCTGGTGAAGATGCCCGAGCAGGCATGGTTCATCAACGAAGAGAAAGCCGCCACCGCGCTCGGCCAGAAAGAAGGCTTCTCGGTGGTGAGCATCGGCACGCCGGATGGCGAAAAAGTGCTGGCCGCCATCGACAATCTCGGTGCGCAAGGCGCGCAGGGCTTCGTGATCTGCGCGCCCGACGTGCGACTGGGCCCGGCCATCCGCGCACGCGCCAAGCAGTACGACATGAAATTCGTAACGGTCGACGACCGCCTGGTCGACGGCTCCGGCAAGCCGCTGGAAGGCGTGCCGCACCTGGGCATGTCCTCGTTCAAGATCGGCAACCAGATGGGCCAGGCGATCGCCGACGAAATGAAACGGCGCGGCTGGAAACCCGAAGAAGTGGGCGCACTGCGCATCACCAGCAATCAGTTGCCCACCGCCAAGCAACGCACCGACGGCGCCACCGAGACGCTGCTCGCCAGCGGCTTCAAGAAAGAAAACATCTTCGACGCACCGCAGCGGACCACCGACGACGAAGGCGGTTTCAATGCGGCATCACCGGTGCTTGCGCAGCATCCGGACATCAAGAAGTGGGTGATCTACGCGCTCAATGAAGAAACCGTGCTGGGCGCCGTGCGCGCGACCGAACAACTGCATATTCCGGCGGACGATGTGATCGGCGTGGGCGTCAACGGCGCCGGCGAGGCGTTTGCCGAGTTCCAGAAGAAGGAGCCCACCGGCTTCTACGGCACGATCGCGGTGAGCTCGACCAACCACGGCAGGGATAGCGCGCAGAACCTGGTGGACTGGATTCGCACCGGCAAGGAGCCGCCGGCGGATACGCAGACGGCGGGCAAGTTGATGACGCGCGATAACTGGCAGCAGGTGCGGGCTGAGCTGGGGATTTGAAGCCGCGCACACTTCGGAATACCGGAATCTTGCCTCATCGTCATTTCGGCGAAAGCCGGAATCCAGTAAAACACGTTGTGCGAAGCACTCAACATAAAAAGGTTTTGTGTGCTTCGCACGTCATATCTGAACTGGATTCCGGCGTTCGCCGGAATGACGGCGAGGCAAGGCTAGATAGTAGGTTGGGTTAGCGCAGCGTAACCCAACAATGCCGCCCGACACGTTGGGTTACGCTGCGCTAACCCAACCTACGCGAGAAACGATGGCCAACACAAACGCAGCGATACAACCAGCCGACGACGCCTACCTCGAACTCGACGGCATCACCGTCAGCTTCCCCGGCGTGCGCGCGCTCGACGGTGTATCGCTGGAGGTGCGCGCCGGCGAAGTGCACGGCCTGATGGGCGAAAACGGCGCGGGCAAATCCACGCTGCTGAAAGTGCTCTCCGGCGTCAACCACCCGCAGGCAGGCACGCTGCGTCTCAACGGTTCAACGCATTCCTTCACCACCACGCGCGCGGCGATCGATGCCGGCATTGCCATCATCTACCAGGAACTGCATCTGGTTCCCGAACTGACGGTGGCCGACAACCTGATGCTCGGGCAGTTGCCCAATCGCCTCGGCGTACTCGACCGGCGCGCACTGATCAAGCGCGCAGTGGATGAACTCAAGCGCCTCGGCGAACACGTCGATCCGCGCACGCCGGTGAAGCATCTGTCCATCGGCCAGCGCCAGATGATCGAGATCGGCAAAGCACTGATGCGCGATGCGCGCGTGATCGCCTTCGACGAACCCACCAGTTCGCTCTCCGCACGCGAGACCGAGAATCTGTTCCGCATCATCAAGGCCCTGCGCGCCGAAGGGCGCGCGATCATCTACGTCACCCACCGCATGGAAGAAGTGGATACGCTTTGCGACCGCGTCACGGTATTTCGCGACGGCAAACGTATCCAGACGTTCGAATCGATGGCCAACGATCGCCAGGCGCTGATCACCGCGATGGTGGGCCGCCCGATCGCGGACGTCTACGGCTACCGCCCCCGCCCCGCTGGCGACGTATTGCTTGAAGCGAAGGGCTTGCTGGGGCCGGGACTCGCGGAACCGGCATCATTCACCGCGCGGCGCGGTGAGATCGTGGGTTTCTTCGGGTTGGTCGGTGCTGGCCGCTCCGAATTGATGAAACTGATCTACGGCGCAGAACGCGCCAGCGCAGGCCACGTCGAACTCGCCGGCAAGCAGGTGAATTTCAAGAGTCCGCGCGATGCCGTGCGCGCGGGCATCGCACTCTGTCCCGAAGATCGCAAGAAGGAAGGCATCGTCGCGATCGCCTCCGTGGCCGACAACCTCAACCTCAGCGCGCGCCGCCATTTCTGCCGCGGCGGTTTCCTGCTCGACGCCAAGCGCGAGCGTGCATTGACGCAGGATTACATCCGCAAACTTGCCATCAAGACGCGCGACGGCGACACCGCCATCGGCACCCTTTCCGGCGGCAACCAGCAGAAGGTGATTCTTTCGCGCTGGCTGGCCGAGCGCATCGAGGTGTTCCTGATGGACGAGCCGACGCGCGGCATCGATGTGGGCGCACGCGCCGAAATCTATCACTTGCTCTACGAGCTGGCCGAAGCAGGACGCAGCGTGCTGATGGTGTCCAGCGATCTTGCCGAAGTGATCGGCGTCGCCGACCGCATCATCGTGATGCGCGAAGGACGCATCGTGGGCAACGTACCGAAGGCCGAGGCCACGCCCGGCGAATTGATCAAGATGGCGCTGCCGCGCTGACGCAACGAGACAAGCCAGAGATGAGTCGAGCCATGCAATCCGAGGAAATCCCTTCCGCCGACGCCGCCGCGCCACCCGTCAAGCCTGCGCGCGCACGAGCGTGGGAGATGATCAACCGCTCTGGCATTGTGGTGGTGTTCGTCGTGCTGTTCGTGGTGTTGTCCGCGACAGTGCCGGACTTCCTCACCACCCGAAACATCCAGGGTCTGCTGCTTTCCGTCACGCTGATCGGCTCGATCGCCGTCACCATGATGTTCGTGCTGGCGCTTGGCGAGGTCGATCTTTCAGTGGCCTCCATCGTGGCCTTCGCAGGCGTGGTGGCCGCTACCGTGATCACCCAAACGCACAGCGTGCTGCTCGGCATCGTCGCCGGCATCCTCGCCGGCGGTACGGTCGGCCTGGTGAACGGCGTGCTGGTCGCGCGCTTCAAGGTCAATTCGCTGATCGCCACGCTCGCCATGATGGAGGCCGTACGCGGGCTGGCCTACCTCACTTCCAACGGCGACGCGGTGATGATCTCGCAGGAAAGCTTCTTCGCGTTGGGCAGCGGCTCGTTCCTCGGCATCTCGTATCCGATCTGGAGCAACATTGTCGGCTTCGTCGTGTTCGGCTTCCTGTTGAACAAAACCGTATTCGGCAAGCACGTGCTCGCTGTCGGCGGCAACAGCGAAGCCGCGCTGCTCGCGGGCCTGCCGGTGACGCGCATCAAGATCATGGTGTTCGTGTTGCAAGGCCTGGTGACGGGCTTCGCCGGCGTGATGCTCGCCTCGCGCATGAGCCTCGGCGATCCGAAAACATCGGTAGGCCTGGAGCTTGGCGTGATCTCCGCCTGCGTGCTCGGTGGCGTCTCGCTCACCGGCGGCGTGGCGACCATTTCAGGCGTGCTGGTGGGCGTGCTGATCATGGGCGCCGTGCAGAACGTGATGAGCCTGATGAACGTGCCGACGTTCTATCAATATCTGATCCGCGGCGGCATTCTGTTGCTGGCGGTGTTGTTCGATCAGTACCGGCGCAGCCGGCGGCGTGTGTGATCGTTAAAAACGAGCTCAATTTCGCGCCGATGCAAATTCAGAGCGAGCCGTCATTCCGGCGAAGGCCGGAATCCATGCTTCGTACTGGCCATGGATTCCGGCCTTCGCCGGAATGACGTGAAGTAAGGAACCGCCTTACGGTGAAGATAAAGTCGTAGGTTGCAGTACCCAACCTACGACGACCTCTCGCCTCATTCAGGCATTATCACCAGTTGATGCGAATACCCGCCCGGCCGCTGTAGCCATCGCTGTGGTTGTCGACACCAATGTCGTACCCGGCATTGGCATAGATAAACACGTTACGCGCCAGCTGCGAGCTGATGCCTGCGCGCAGACCCACCCAGGTGCCCTTGAGGTCGGAGTGGAAGCTTACCGGCGTGGTCGGGGTGGAGAACGACACGCCCGGGTTGGCCATGAACTCGCGCCACAGGTCCACGCGCAGCCAGGTGCTCATCATCCGCGGCTGTGCGGCGTCGCTGCCGAGCGCCCAGTTCTTCTTCACTTCGCCGCCAACGCGACCGGCCAGCGAATTGGCGTTGCCGAAGTACACGTCGGAAGCGACATCGGATGCATCGTTGAAGGATGCACGCTGATACACCAGCTGCGCCTGCGGCACGAACACCCAGCCGTTGCGCAACTGCACCGGATAACCGCCTTCGAGCGATGCGGCAATGCCGCGGCCTTCGGTCTTGAGCGGCGCCATGCGCGTGGAGCTGGCCTTGACGTTGTAGCCGGTGCCCTGCACCACCGCATCCGTGTACCAGCCGGACGGACCGAAGTGCGTCCAGTAGCCGCCGAGCGTGTAGTTCTGCAAGCGATCGCGGCCGGCCAGGCTGCCGTCGAAGTGCTTGACGTCGCCGGCGATCTGGCCGAGCGCGATATACACGCCGGCGATGTCGCTGCCGTTGTCGTGCTGGCCACGGTACAGATCGACACCCGCCTGCAGCGCGAACATGTCGTCGTTGTAGCTCGGGCCCTTGTCGCCGTAGATGCCGAGCGAACCACCATCGCGCGAACCGTGCTGCGCAATCACGCGCGCCCAGCTGCTGTCGGCATGCTCATTGCTGGCCTGTAGCACGTCCTCACCGGTGCGTTCCTGCAGGCTGTCCATCAGGCCCTGCCCGTACGACAGCGCCATCGAGGGAATGGCAGTGTAAATCGACACTTCCTGGCGATAGAGCGGAATGGTGGTCTGCGTGCCAGTGCTCGAGGGCGAAGGTGACGGCGCGGGAGTTGGTGCCGGCGTGGGCGCGGGTGCAGGCGTCGGTGCGGGCGTCGGCGCAGGCGCGGGCGTAGGTGCCGGAGTAGGTGCCGGAGCAGGCGCCGGCGTCGGCGCGGGCGTAGGTGTCGGAGCGGGTGCCGGCGTCGGCGCAGGCGTAGGTGTCGGAGCCGGTGCAGGCGTCGGTGCAGGCGTAGGTGTTGCGCACGCCGCAGCGCCCGGCACCAGCGAGCAATCCAGCTGCGAACGCAGATACCAGTTCTGCGTGCTGCTGCCATCGGTGCTGCCGCGGTACAACGAATACTCATACGGACCGGCCGCCACCGCACTGGCCAGGCTGAAAGCGCCGGCGGCCGTGGTACCGCCGTTGATCGCCTGCACTACTTCAATACCGTTCGCGGTGGTCAGCGCGCCAGGGCCACCCGCATTGGTGATGCGCAATGCCGTGCTGCCGGTGGCCGTGCCGCCGTTGATCACCAGCAGATCCGACGGCGAACTGTCGCCACCAAGATACGTGTTGAGCGCAACCACACTGCCCGTGCCACCCACGTAATTCGTGGTGACCAGCTTGTTGCCGGTACCGGTGCCGCCAACCTGCACCAGCCTGTTGTTGTTCAACGTGCCGTTGACGGTGAAGCTGCCCTTGGTGCTGCTGCCCAGCGCGGACAATGCATCGGCCACCGCCATGGTGCCGCTGTTGTTCACCGTGCCGGTGACGCTGCCATAACCGCCCAGCGTTGCGCCCGACGCCACCGTGGTGGTGCCGCCGCCGCTCAACGCTGCACTGGTGTGGCTGTCATCGCCCACCGCCAGCGTGCCGGCGTTGACGTTGGTGTCGCCGGTATACGGATTGTCGGCGTTGAGAACGACGATGCCGCTGCCGAGCTGGTTCACGCCGCCTGTGCCGGAGATGACGCCGGCGAAGTTATAGGTGTTGGAGCGGTTGAAGGCCAGCGTGCCGTTGTCGGTCACGTCGCCCACGATCGAACCCGTGGTGCCGCCGCCACCCAGTTGCAACGTACCGGCCGTGATCGTCGTGCCGCCCGTATAGGTATTGTCGTTCGTCAGCACCGTGGTGCCGCTGCCGAACTGGTTGACTGCACCGCTGCCGGAGATCACGCCACCGAAGCTGTAGACGTCGGGACGGTTGAAAGCCAGCGTGCCGTTGTTGGTAACGTCGCCAGTGATCGAACCACTGGCGCCGCCGTTACCCAGTTGCAGCGTGCCGGCCGCGATCGTGGTGCCGCCGCCGTAAGTGCTGTCACCCGCCAGCACCAGCGTGCCGGTGCCCTTCTTGGTCAATGCACCGGCGCCGGTGATGGCTTGCGCGAACGTGCTGTTGAACGCCTGCGTGTCGATCGTGCCGCCGGCGGCGTTGATGGTCACCGCGCGTGACGATGCCGGATCGAAACTCTGCGTGAGCTGCAGCGTACCGCCGTTGAAGGTGATGCCACCAGACGTATTGCCCAGCGCAGTGTCCGCACCGACCGCCAGCGTGCCGTTGTTGATGAAGGTGCCGCCGGAATAGGTGTTGACGCCGGTCAGCGTGGTCGTGCCCGAACCCATCTGCACCACGCTACCGCTGCCAGCAATGACGTTGCCGAAGGTCAGTGCATCGCTGCGGTCGAAGGCCACCGTGCCGTTGTCGGTGATGGTGGCCGTATTGATGTTGCCCGCCGTGCCGCCGTTGCCCAACTGCAACGTGCCGCCGTTGTCCACCGTCATGCTGCCGTTGTAGGCAGTCGTGTTGGCGGCGAGGATCAGCGTGCCGCCCTGCACATCGACCGAGGTCAGGGCAGGCAGATTGGTGTTGAGCGGATTGGCGATGATCCAGGTGCCGCTATCCTGCTTTTGCAGCTTCTGGAAATGGGTAATTGGACTGGACAGCGTATCGCTGCCGGCACCGTTCAAGGTCAACAGGTTGGCGCCGCCTGCGCCGCCATCGATGCTGCCTGTGACCGAAGAACCCGTATAAAGATGCAGGTTATTGTTACCATTTGCGAAGCTCAGATTGCCGATCACCTGGCCTCTGTTGGTAAAGTCCAGCGCCGCGGTGCCGCTAGCCCCTACCACACTGCCATTAGCCACGTCGGTTCTGATGACACCCGACGCCTCGTTGATGATGGTATTGCGGCCTGATCCGACCTGAAACCAGATTGCCGCGCTCTTGGGATTCCAGATGGTGCCAAAGTTATCGATGGTGTTGCCGTTACCCATCGGATTGACCGCTTCGGCTTCCAGGTTACCCGCTACCTCGTTCGACTTAACCAGCGCGCCTTGCTGCACAAGCAGGGTGCTGTTGTTGTTGAATTCAATGGTATTGAAGCCACCGTTGGGATAATTACCACCCACCGATGTGACGGTGTTTTGCACCTGCGAACCGGCGCCTAGCGTGATGGTCGCGTTGTCACCCAGCGAAATGGCGGACACGTTACCTGTCACAATCTGCGCATTGGGATCCAGCGTCACGGTCGCACCGGAAGCCGTCGAGCCTCCTGTACCAATGGTGCTCGTATACGGCGACGGCGCATTCGTATCGCATGTCGTCACGTTGTTGGTTGTGGAACAGTTGGCATACGCCTGCGAAGCCAACAGGCTCAAAGATGTCATCACCGCCAGGCAGACAGCCTTGTGCTGCGGCCATGCCGGCTTGCCCGGATTGGCAGAGGAATGGGTGGAAGAGCGGATAGCGCGAGTCGTTTCGTGTTGCATGGATAAGCCCCTATTGAAGTGATATTCCTTGCTCCGCAGCCACCCACAGTCGAACAAGCGCCATCCGCGTCGATGCCGCGCATCGATGCAGGCGCAAGTGGATTGAGTGCGAAAACTCAGCAGGTAATGCGGCGCGCCTTACATGGCTCGCAGCGATGCTGCTGTGACATGGCGCATAAGATACCGATGAAATTTGTCCGACCGATCAGACAATTCCTAAAAGCAAAAAATAAAAAATAACTGATGACTGTTTTTTGTCCTGTTCTGCTCTGGAACCTGTCTCGATAAATCTCTAGCTGTCTCAATACGCATGTCATCAATAGCCAATACTGTCCTGAATTGACAGATTGGAAAATTCAACGCGGTTCAAACGCTCGTGTTGCGACATGGCAGATGAGGACGCGTGGACGTAGCGAGAGGCCCATGCAGACCACTGACGGGTGCGAACCAGATCAAGCAAGGAAAGCCGGATGTCGCGGACGGCAAAGGTCCTTGACTAGCGATTTGGCCAACAAGCCTGTCATCAATGTTGCAAGATGGCCTTAATTGACAGCAATCGCACCAGATACGGCTTGTGCCCTTTTCTCGCCGAGGCTTTGCCGGTGCGGCGATCATTCGTAGGTTGGGTTACGCAGACGCTGACCCAACCCACGATTGATATCCCGGCGCTCACCAATTGATGCGAACGCCCATCTTGCCGCTGTAGCCACTGCCGTGGTCATTG
>CBJMMB010000002.1:0-94697 GCA_966430775.1 uncultured Dyella sp.
CGTGCTGGATGTATTGATTGCGCTGGTGATGTGGAGCATTGCGGGCAAGCTGCTGTTGTCCTTCCTGGTGCACTGATCTCCCCGTAGGTTGGGCTGAGGCGCAGCCGAACCCCAACGCAAGCATGTGGATGGCAACGTTGGGGTTCGGCTGCGCCTCAGCCCAACCTACGGGACATTGCGCGTTGATCAATCGTACGTGCGGATGCCCAGCCAGCGCGCCACCAGCGTATCCAGGCTCGCCTTGCCCGGTCCTGCGATCAGGAACCAGAAGAAGATCAGCGAATAGACCACTTCGTCGGCCTCGACATAGTCGTCCAATCCCATCAGGTTGGTCGATACCACCAGGGTCACCGCAACGACCATGTTGATGATCATCGGAATGGTGACCAGGCGCGTAAACAAGCCGAGCATCAGCAGCAGGCCGCCGAGCAGTTCGGTCCACGCCGACAGCGCCGCGCTGAAGGCCGGGTGAGGAATGCCCCACCCCACGAAGCGCTGCGTAAAGCCGTCGAGGTTGTGCACCTTGGCGATGCCGGTTTCCAGCCAGAAGTAGCCGAACACCAGCCGCACCACCAACGGAGCGAGCCAGCGCCAGGCATGCGCAATGCCAAGCAGGCGCGAAGCGGTTGTAGCCACGATATGACGCATTGCACATATTCCTGCTCATGAAGTGAGCGCATGATGCGCGGGCTCGCCCACGCCCTCCATATCCAGACGTCCAGGTTTTCTTGCCTGGCATCCGCTGGACGAACGGGCATAAATGCGGGATGCATGGGTGCAGCGACCGATGGATCGGAGCAGCACAATGCGCTTGTCCGGATTCGCAGCTCCCCTGCGCGATGGACCCATTCCGTGCCGCCATGCGGCGCCTACAAACTTCTTGGAGCCATAGATATGAACATCAAGACAGTCAATGCCAGCGCCATGGCCGTGATGGTCGCCGGCCTGTTCGCCGCCGCCGCCGTGTCCGCCGCGCCCGTTGGTGGCCACGATTCCGGCGACCAGGCCGCGGTCAAGTGCGTGAACTCTTCCTCCTGCAAGGGCCACGGCGCCTGCAAGCAGGCCACCAATTCGTGCAAGGGTCAGAACTCGTGCAAGGGTGAAGGCTTCACCATGCAGAAGACCCAGGCCGATTGCGCAGCGGCACAGGCTGCAGCGAAGAAGTAATGTCGCACTCTCCCTCTCCCCGGAGGGGAGAGGGAATCGGCATTCGCAATGAGCCACGCCATGACCGCATCACGCCCCGACTCGCTCCCCTACCTCGGCTACGGCCTCGGCCTGCGCGTCGATCACTACGAAGCGCTGCTGGCCAAGCCTGCGCAAGTGCAATGGCTGGAAGTGGTATCGGAAAACTACATGGTCGACGGTGGCCTGCCGCTGGTATGGCTCGATCGTTTCCGCGAGCGCTATCCGCTGGTGATGCACGGCGTGTCGATGTCGATCGGCAGCGCCGATCCACTCGACGAAGACTATCTCGCACGGCTTGTCGCACTCGCGCAGCGCGTGGAACCCGCATGGGTGTCCGATCACCTGTGCTGGACTGGCGTGCAAGGCGTCAACCTGCACGATCTGATGCCGCTGCCGTATACGGAAGAAGCATTGAACCACGTGGTCAGCCGCGTGCAGCACGTGCAGGATAAGCTCAAGCGCCGCATCCTGCTGGAAAACGTCTCCAGCTACGTCAGCTTTGCGCAATCGCAGCTGACCGAATGGGAATTTCTCGCCGAGGTGGCCGAGCGCGCCGATTGCCTGATCCTGCTCGACATCAACAACGTGCACGTCAGCGCGATGAATCACGGCTTTTCCGCGCTGGATTACCTGCGCGGCATTCCGGTGTCGCGCGTGCAGCAGTTCCACCTGGCCGGTTACGAACAGGGCGAACAACTGATCATCGACACGCACGATGCGGCGGTGTCCAACGCCGTCTGGGATCTCTACGTGCAAGCCGTGCGCCGCTTCGGGCGCGTGTCGACCATGATCGAGCGCGACGATCATTTCCCGCCGCTGCCCGAACTGATCGCCGAACTCGAGCATGCCCGCACCCTGGCCGAGCCGCTGCTTAAGGACGCGGCATGAGTACGCTGCAAGCGATCCAGCAGCAGATGTTGGAAGCCGTGCTCGCTGCAAAAACCGCCTCGCTGCCGCCGATCCACAGCGACGCCATCGCCGATGCGCACAGTAGGTTGGCCGTCTACCAGCATGGCTACCGCATCCGCCTGCGCGATGCGCTGAAGAACGAATTCGCCGGCTTGCGATGCATGGCCGGCCGCGGCTTCGATGCGCTGCTGGATGCCTATGTGGAAACGCATCCATCCGGCCACTACAACATTCGCTGGTATGGCGCGGGCCTGGCGAATTTTCTGCAAGGCGCACATTCCGATCGCCCTCAATTGTCGGAAATGGCCCGGCTGGATTGGGCGATTTCCACCGTGTTCGACGCCGCCGATGAAGCTAGCCTCGGCATCAGCGAGCTCGCGGGCATTCCGCCCGATGCATGGGCCGGCTTGCGCCTGCTGCCGCAAGCCAATCTCCACACGCTGGTTTGCGCGTACAACGTGGATGCCTTCCGGCGCGCGGCCGATCGCGCCGAAGCACGCCCGCATCTGCACCGATACGCCAGGCCGCGCCGCCTGCTGGTGTGGCGCCAGGCCATGTCGGTGCATTACCGGCGGCTGGACGAGGACGAATGGCAAGTCCTTGCGGCCGCCCAGCGCGGCGAAACGTTTGCCGCACTGTGCGCCATCCTGGCCGAGCGCCATGGCGAAACCGCCGCCATGGGCCGCATGGTGGCCTTGCTCCAGGCCTGGGCCGGCGCCGGCCTGCTGCGGGGCCTGGGATGATGTAACCGCCGCCGCACTTCCTGCGAATAGCTGGCATAGCGTCCCGCCATGGAAGTGTCGCCACATGTACATCGAGCACGCCTGCAGCTTTGCCAGCGATCCATGTCCGCCGCGGCTGGAACCGGCGCTGGAAGCCCTGCTCAATCAATCGATGCTGCGGGTCGAGGTGATGGACGAGCTGTGGCAATGTGGCTCCCGTTTCTTCGACGAGCCGCGCCTTGCGTATGGCGTGTTCCACCTGATCGGCGTCGGCCAGTGCGAAGTGGTGAGTGACGCGCTCGGCGAACCCTTGCTGCTGGAACCCGGCGACCTGGTGGTGTTCCCGCACGGCGATGCGCATCGCCTGCGTGCGGCGCCGACCGGCGACACCCCCATCACGCGCATGATCTGCGGCGAACTGCATTTTTCCAGCCACACGCAGCATCCGCTCAAGCACGCCCTGCCCGCCTGTTTCGTGGTCCGCGCCACACAGGCCAACAGCTTGTTCCGCAACCTCTCGGCCATGATGATCGGCATGACCGACGCCGGCGTGCCCGGTCGCCAGGTGCTGCTCAACAAGCTGGCCGATACGCTGTTTACGCTGGCGATCTGCGACTACGCGCAGCGCCATGCCGATCGCCGCGGCCTGTTCACTGCCCTCACCGACGTGCGCATCTGCAAGGTGCTGCAGGCCGTGCACGAACGCCCCGGCGATCCCTGGACCATGCAGGCGATGGCCTCGCTGGCGTGCATGTCGCGCTCGGCCTTCGCCGAACGCTTTGCCCAGCTGATGAAGATGCCGCCGATGCAATACGTCACCCAGTGGCGCGTCAGCGTGGCCGAACGCCTGCTGCACGACCGCCAGCTCTCGGTCGCCGCTATCGCCGAACAGCTGGGTTACCGCAGCGAGGCCGCGTTCCGCCGGCTGTTCAAACGGGTCAGCGGCATCTGCCCGGGCCGGATCCGCGCCGCCCGCCAGCAAGCCGGCATCCGACCGGAACTGCGCCACCCGCTGCGCCCCGCCGCCTGATAAATCCGTCGGTTGCAGCCGCTTCCTGGAAACGTGGCATCATCTCCCAAGGCGCGTTGAGAAACCGCTCAGACTGGTGCTGTCCCGCCGCGATTATTGAACGATCTGGTTTGTCTATCGGGCGGGCCCATTTCACGGCGTGGCATTGAAGGAGATCAGCTGCATGGCATCGTTTCGAGGCGGCAGGGACGGCAACGCCACCAGAACCGCTCGTCCCGCGCTTCCGCGGCGACTTCGCAACGGCGTAGGGCCCATGGCCGCGCGTAACCTGCATGGGCACGTGGTGCAGGTGCTGGGGCAGCGCATTGTCAGCGGGGCCATCAAGCAAGGCGAGGTGCTGCCGCCCGAAGCCACCATGGCCGAGGAAATGGAAGTGAGCCGCACCTCCCTGCGCGAGGCGATGAAGGTGCTGTCGGCCAAGGGCCTGGTGGAGGCGCGGCCCAAGGTCGGCACGCGCGTGCGCGATGCGCGCTTCTGGAGCCAGCTCGACGCGGATGTGCTCGCCTGGCGCTGCGCGTCGATGCCCACCGCGGACTTCGTGCAGAAGCTGTCGGAAATGCGCGAGATCATCGAACCGGCCGCCGCCGCAAGCGCAGCCAGCCATCGCACCGTGACGCAGTTGAAGCGCATGCAGGTCGCGTTCGATGCGATGGAGGCCTCGCACGATCCGGAATCCTGGACCAGCGCCGATATCGACTTCCACGAAGCGATCCTCGCGGCCACCGGCAACGAATTGCTGATTTCGCTGTTCTCGGTGATCGAAACGGCGCTGAGCAGCTACTTCACCATGTCCGCGCTCACCGCGGTCAATTTCAAGTACTCGCTGCCGCAGCATCGCGCGGTGTTGCAGGCCATCCGCGAGAAGGATGCGGAAGCGGCGCAAAAGGCGATGCTCAAGGTGATTTCCGATACGCGCGAGAACCTGAGCAACAAGCGCCGCAAAGCTTGAAAATCTTCCCGTAGGTTGGGCTGAGGCGAAGCCGAACCCCAACGTCTAGATGTGACATGGCAACGTTGGGGTTCGGCTTCGCCTCAGCCCAACCTACGGGGAGGCACGTCATGATGTGGGATCGAATTCGATGTAGTCGAGATCGTAGGCGTGTTCCGCACCCATCATTTCGATCGTGTTGTCGCCCTGCTTCAGACTGACGCGCACGTCCATCACGTTCCAACCGCTGTCGCCATCCGGCCTGCCGCCGCCGGCGGGAACCGCAACACCATTGACACTGATACGCGGTGTCGCAGGCAATCCCATATCTTCATAGCGCAAACGCAACACATGCACGCCGCCTTGCTCGCGATAAACGTCGAACCTCAGCTTGCCATACGGCGCTGACGCAATCCGCGCAAAGCGACGGTTGGACGCATGCGAATCGCCGATCACCACCGCATTGGTGCGCGCGGCGTCTTCCGCTTCATAGCGACTGAAATTGAGCGATGCCTGCGCATACAGCATCACGTTGTAGGCCGCCTGCCAGGCATGCTCCAGTTCCGGCGCCGATGAAGACGTGATGTGCAGGAAACGACCATCCTTCTGTTGCAACAGCGCTTGCGTCCAGCCTGCATGGATATTGCCGGTCACCTTCTGCACCGGCGCCGGCACTTCCCACCACGGACCGCGGCCGCCGTCGTTGTTCCAATAAAGGCTGCGGCCGGCCGCATCGCCATTGCCGCCCGCACGTTCGGCGGACACGACGATCACGCCCTGCGATCCACCCACCGGGAACCAGCTCACCACCGGACACGCCGCAGGCCACGCGCCGCCTTCGGTCTGTACTGCTGTGCCGTGATCGGCGGGATCGCCAAAATGCAGGCCGTCCGCGCTGAATTTCAGATGGACCTGGCCGTTGTTTGCGCCGTCGATATCCTCGTAGTTCATCACGTAACGCCGATCGGGCAGGCGCGTCACGATCGCCATGCCGGGACGCTCCACGCCGCCGGGCATCGCCACGTCCACTGTTTCCTCGCCCCAGCTCTTGCCGCCATCGCTGGAAAGCCTGTGCGCGAGAATCTGGTTGAAGCCTTCGTGCTTGTGCTGCTCGCTGGAGTAGTACGCGATCATCCGGCCATCGTCGAGGATGTGGATGTTCGGTTCCCACACGCCGCGATTGTCCTTGTCTTCCGGATGGCCACCGCCGTGCACGATCGAGCCGCGGTAGTGCCAGCTCCTGCCTTGATCGGTGGATGCGTAGAGTTGCAGGTCCTCTTCGACCACGTGTCCCTTGGCATCGTTGCGCGTGGCGTTGGCCGCGAGCAGCAGGGTACCGCGTTTCAAGTCACCGCTGTCGCGCTGCATCCGGGAAATATTCGGTTGCCAGCGCAATTGCCATTGCGGATTGCCGGCATGAACCTGGTCGACCACGTTCTGCATGAAGTGCCAGGTCTTGCCGGCATCGTTGCTTGCATAGAGCGGAATGCCTGCCATGCCTTCCTGTTCGAATACCAGCAGCAGACGACCATTGTCTTGCTGCGATAGCTGCACTACCGATGCGTAACCTGTGCCCTTGGCCAGAAACTGGCCGCTAGCCGCATCCGGCGGTTGGTCCTGCGCAGAAGCCGCCGCCGCAAGCAACAGGCAAACCGTATAAATACATAGCGTTCGACGCATGCTTCATCCTCGAACGGTAAAGCGGCGGCCGCACGCATGCGACCGCCAGGAATAAAAAAAAGGAGCACCGCGAACGATGCTCCCGAGGGGAACCAGAGGATGAGCTGATCGATTCTGCGTCGGCGCCATCGGCCCTGTCTGTCCGCATGCCTTCGGTCCGCCGGCTCGACAGACAGCCAGTCTGCCTTCGCCGACGGCCCTGTGGCCTGCGAACAGACAGAACCGATGGCATCCGCGCAGAATCAATCAACTCATCCTTAGAGCTTAAAGCGGAAGCCCAGGCTCACCGTGCGATCCTGGTAACGAATGTCACGCGGACGCGACGTGCCATCGCCCCAGTACTGATGCAGGTTCGCACCCAGCAGGTTGGTGGCGCCCAGCACGACCGAGCTGTGGTTGTTGAGGTTGTAGCTGACGGACAGGTCCACCTGGTTGGCCGGCACGATTTCATCGTTCACGCCGGCGACGTTCGGCGCATTGAAGCCGTCGATGAAGCGGCTGCGATAGTCATACGCCAAGCGCACCGACCAGCCGTACTTCTCGTACATCAGCACCGCGTTACCGTTGTGCTTGGATACGTTCTGCAACGGCGTGGTCACCATCGGGCCGCCCAGGTATTGCGGCGACTTGGTGGAACCGTTGATGTAGGTGTAGTTGACCTGCACGCCCAGCCCGTTCCACGCGCCCGGCAGGAAGTCGAAGAACTGCTGGTAGGCCAGTTCCACGCCATCCAGGAAGCCGTTACCTGCGCTTTGCGGACTGCTGATCTGGTACGGCTGACCGGCGATCACCTCGTTGGTGACATAGGTCTGCACGTAGCCGTTGATGTTGCGATAGAACGCACCCGCACTTGCGTAGCTGCCCGGGGCGAAATACCACTCCAGCGACAGGTCGTAGTTGTTGGATTTGACCGGCGTCAGGTACGCATTGCCGCTGTTGCCCTGGCCGGCACGATTGATGGTGCCGGGATTGAGCGAGATCGACGGATTGAGATCGCCGAAGTTCGGATAGGTCACCGTCTTGGCGGCCACGAAGCGCGCCTGCAAGGTATCGGTGATGTGCAGCACTGCGCTCAGGTTAGGCAGATACACCGGCGCGCTGGTCGACAGGCTCAGCGGCGAGTAGATGTTGGTGGCGCTGTTGTACGAGAAGGCGCTCAGGTTGCGGTTGATGTCTTCGATGCGCACGCCGATCAGGCCATTCAACGGCATGCCGAACAGCGTCGTGGCGTAAGCCGTCTGCAGATAGCCGGCGAAGTTCTTCTCGTCGATGCTGTAGTAGCGGCCCGGATTGATCGGCTGCAATCCTTCGTTGGTGCCGTATAGCGCGCGGATCGCGTCGGCATTGCCGTTGAGATAGCCGTAGCAACCGGTCAGCCAGCCGCCCGGCAAGGCCGATGAACTGGGCATGGCGCAGAAGTAGTTGGCCGGGAAACGCGCCAGCACCTGGTTGGCGGGATTGGGATTGAGCGCGATCGCGCCCGTGCCGCCCGGCGGTGCGATCGAATTGGTGACGCTGCCTTCGTAGCTGGCGCGGTGATCGGTGGCGCGCACGCCGAACTGCAGGTTCTGGAAGAAGCCCGAATCGAACGTGTATACGCCGTCTGCGCGCCAGGACAGTTCCTTGCCGCGTTGCACCGACCAGTTCTGGAACAGGCCGTTCAAGTAGTAGTTGCTGGCGCTGTTCTGCGGACTGCCGGCCAGCGACCAGTTCTGCTGGTTGCCGGACGTGCCGTTCCACACCGTGGTGATCGGCCCTTTCAGGAACGTATCGACGATGAAGGTGTTGTCCATGAACGAGCTGAGCGTGGACGACAATTCCGTCGACAGGCTCAGCACTTCGTTGTGCCATTTCGCGCCGATCGCGTTCTGGATGTCATGCCCATGCTGTGCATGCGCCTGCGTGCTGGTGGCCGCGTAGCTGTTGCCGCTCCAGGTGGCGCTGGTCGCGTCGCAGATGGTCTGGCCGTAGTACTGGCCGGCAAGCTGGTCCGGATAGCAATGATTGCCGACGGTGTAGGCGCTCGGTGTCACCACGCCGGTGGGGAAACTGAAGAAGAACGGCTGGCTGTAGCTGTCCTTGTCCCAGTCGTATAGGCCTTCGGCGTAGATCTCGGTGTGATCGTTCGGCGCCCATTGCACCGCGTAATTCATTTCGGGACGGCGACGATAGCCAAGGTTGTAATCCGCGCCGAAACCGTTCGGCACTTCCACCAGCGTGCCCGACGGACTGCGCAACGGATTGCCCGAACCGTCGGTCAACAGGCGCGGGAAATCGCCCCACACCGCCTTGTAGTCATAGTGCTGGGTGATGATGCTGGCGTTGAGCAGCGCGCCGAATTCGCCGGCGTCGGTCTTCCAGCGATCGCTGACCAGGAAGCTGCCGGTGCCGTCCGTGCGTCCTGCGTTGGAGCTGTTGATGCCGGTGACCGTGCCGGCCACTTCCAGCCCTTTGAAATCGAACGGACGATACAACTGCATGTCGACCAGACCAGCAATGCCGCCCGCAGGCAGGCTGGCGTCGCTGGTCTTGTATACCTGCACCGCTTTCACCGCCGTGGCCGGCAGATTCTGGAACGCGTAGGCGCGGCCGACACCGCTGACGATCTCGCGGCCGTTCAAGGTGGTCACCACGTTCGGCAAGCCGCGAATCACCACGCTGTTGGCTTCACCCTGGAAACCCTGCGCGATCTGCACGCCGGTGATGCGCTGCAAGGCATCCGCCACGCTGTTGTCGGGCAGCTTGCCGATGTCTTCCGACACGATCGAGTCGACGATGTTGTCCGAGTCCTGCTTGATTTCCGCAGCCGATCCCAAGCTCGCGTGCAGCGGCGTCACCACCACCGTGGAGAGCGTCGAGGCGACGGCCTCCTGCTTCTTTTTCTGATCCTTGGCGTTGTTGCTATTGCCGGGCGTGGTGTCGCTGGTTTGCGCATCCGCGGCGACCTGGTTGGCGCCGGGTTGCGCCGTGGTCGTATCCGCATGCGCGGGCGCCAGCGACGCGGCGATGGCGACGGCCAGCAAGGTCATGGTGCAGGTAAGAGTGTTATTCCGCTTCATGGTTTTCTCCCCTTCGGTTGAGCCGTGCGTGCCTGTCTGCCGGCGGTGCCGAATGTGTGTTTATGGGCCAAACTGGCATTTAGTACTACTATATGGTCAGTAGCATCCGGCCACAGGAAAGACCGCCTCCCGCGGTCTTCGATCGCAGTAAAAAAGTTAGTGCGTCGCCTTCATGGCGCGGCTATTTTCGGCAACCGGCAGCATGACGGCATTCGCCGGCACAACGCCTTTCGGTGCTGCAGTCAACGCACGGAAGATGTCCGCTTCGCGCTGGCGGTACGGCGTGCCGTCGGGATTGAACAGGTCATGGAACCAGATCACCGGCGGCTGCAGCGTGTACGGCTTCTGCCAGGAATCCCACGGGAAAATCGTCTGCGTCTTGCCGGAGACGAAACCCCAGTTGACCATGCCGACGTCCAGCTTCTTGCCGAGCGGCGTCACGCTGTCCACGGTCGAGCCTGCACTGCGTGCCATGTACTCGGTGCAGATCAGCGGACGGCCATACGTGCGCAACTGTTGCACGCGACGCAGGAAGACTTCCGGGAAATCGTAGTTGTGAAAAGTGATGATGTCCGACTGCGTAAGCTGGGTGCGCTCGATCGCGTTGAGCTTGTCGAGCTTGGACCAATCATCGTCATGCCACACGCCGCTGGTCAGCGGCTGCGTCGGATGCTGGCTGCGCGCCCAGGCGAACACCTGCGGCAGCAGTTGCGCCACGCGCTGGAATTTGTCCTTCGGTTCCTGCGCGGCGTAGTTGCCGCCGCCGTCGTTGTCCGGTTCGTTCCACACGTCCCACGCAAGCACGCGTTCGTCGTGCGCGAAACTGCCGACGATGTCCTTCACATAGGCTTCCAGCTGCGGATATTGCGACGGATCGTCCAGCACCTTCGTGCCCGGCGCCTGCACCCAGCCGGAGTTGTGCACGCCGGGAATCGGCGGATGCTGCGGACCCAGCGCGGGATCGGGATCCCAGCACGAATCGAACAGCACGAAGATCGGCTTGATGTGGTGTTTCGCGGCAATCGTCAGGAACGTGTCGATGCGCTTCTTGAAGCCATCGCGATCCTGATCCCATAACAGGTTGTGCAGGAACACACGCATGGTGTTCATGCCGATGCCCTGCGCCCAGCCAAGTTCCTGATCGATGCGCGCCGGATCGAACGTGGCGCCTTGCCACATCTCCAGCTCGTTGATCGCATTGGCGGGAATGTAGTTGCTGCCGACCGGCCACGGCTGTTTTGCATACCAGGCATCGGCCTGAGCCGCCGTCCAGCGCTCCGTATCCGCGGCATGCGCCACGGAAATGCCGAGCAGCAGCGCCAGAGCCAGGCGCCCTGCCCTTCGCGTTCGCTTCATTGTCACATCCACCCTTTGTATCTTTTTTATGTCCCTATCCTGCGTACAGGATGGGCTTCTTTAGTTTTTACAGCAGCGCATCCTGCGCGGTACCGCCTCCCTTACCAATCCGACTCGACGCTTTATTTCGCGGCTTGGTCGATGCCGAAACGGTAAACAATCACGTTGCGATAGGTTTCACCTGGCGCCAGTCGCGCCGAACCGAAGTCCGGATGATGCGGCGTATCCGGAAACAACTGCGGCTCCAGCACGAACGCGTCGCCCTGGCGATAAATGTGATGATCCTTGCCGACGGTGGTGCCATCGAGGAAATTGCCCGAGTAGAACTGCAGGCCCGGCTTGCCCGACCACAGCGTCATGACGCGGCCGGAATGCGGATCTTCCACGCGCGCCACCACGCGTGGCTCGACTTCCTTGCGACTCAGCACCCAGTTCATGTCGTAGCCCTTGCCGAACAGCAGCTGCTGCGAGTTGCCGTCGCGGATGTCATGACCGATCGGCTTGGCGGCGCGAAAATCGTACGGCGTGCCCGCCACCGGCGCGATCTGCCCGGTGGGGATCGCCGCCGCGTCGCTCACCGGCGTGATCGCATCGCCCGCAATCATCAGCGTTTGATCCATCACCGTGCCGGAACCCTCGCCTGCGAGGTTCCAATACGTGTGATTGGACAGGTTGATGAGGGTCGGCTTGTCGGTGGTGGCGACGTAGCTGATCTTGAGCTGGTTTTCGTCGCTCAGCGTATACGTGGCCTTGACCGTCAGCGTACCGGGATAGCCTTGATCGCCATCGGGGCTGACGTATTCCATCGTCACGCTCGGTGTCGGCCCCGCCTTCACGTCGAGCACCTTCCACACCTGCATGTCGAAACCCTTGACGCCGCCATGCAGGGCGTTCGGGCCTTCATTCAAGCTCACGTGATAGGTCTTGCCGTCCAGCTCGAACGTGCCCTTGGCGATGCGGTTCGCGTAGCGGCCGACGGTGGAGCCCAAATACTGGCGGCGGTCGAGATAGCCCTGCAGCGTGTCGTAGCCCAGCACCACGTCGGCGAGCTTGCCGTTGCGGTCGGGCACCAGCAGGGATTGCAAGGCGGCGCCATAGCTCATCACGCGCGCACGCATGCCGTGGCTATTGGTAAGCGTCACGATCTGCACGTCCTGGCCGTCCGCCGTGTGGCCGAACGACGCACTGGTCGCCTGGCCGGCCGTGGCAGTCAATGGCAGCAACGCCGCTGTAACGATGGAACCGAACAGGACTACAGATTTCAAGCAAATCCCCTTATGAAATCGAACGGCCATATGCCCTGTCGCGTCTGAGCATATTGTATGATTATATAGACCGGCGGCTGCTGGAGCTTTACGCGCTGCAGCATGACCGCCGACAGAAACCAGCGGGAACATGAAGATTGGGTTTCGCATATCCGGGGTGGTGTGTTGACGGTGTTGAAAACTCAGGCGTTATACGCGAGTGGGATGACAAACGCGTCACTCTCCCCGCGCACTGCAACGTCCTGTGATCGGCGAACCGTACGCAACAGCACTTGCGCAATGCAACACGATCTTCTCTTTTCCGCCACCGCCCAAGAGAGCCGATGAGAGTTGCCAGCGCCCGAAATCTGCACGGCCACGTCACCCAGCAACTGGGGGTGCGGATCGTGAGCGGCCAGCTCCAGCCAGGCGAAGTGCTGCCGCGTGAAGAAACCCTGGCCGAGCAGATGGAAGTAAGCCGCACCGCGCTACGCGAGGCGATGCGCGTACTGTCGGCCAAGGGTCTGGTCGAGGCGCGGCCGAAAGTGGGCACGCGCGTGCGTGAGGAGCGCTACTGGCATCAGCTCGACGCCGACGTACTGGCCTGGCGTTGCGCATCCATGCCAACGACGGATTTCGTGCAGAAGCTGGCGCAGATGCGCGAAGTCTTCGAACCGGCAGCCGCGGCGTTCGCTGCGCGCCGTCGCGATGCCGCGCAGCTCAAGGAATTGGAAACGGCCTATCGCGCGATGGAAGCGGCGCGCAACACCGACGAATGGGCGCAGGCCGATCTGCAATTCCATGAGGCCGTATTGATCGCCACTAATAATGAGTTGATGATCTCGCTGTTTTCCGTGGTGGAAACCGCCCTGGGTTCCTTCTTTGTGGAATCGGCGCGCAAGAGCGGCGACTTCAAATATTCGCTGCCGTATCACCAACAAGTGTACGAGGCGATCCGCCGGCGCCAGCCCGAACTCGCACGCGACGCCATGCAGAAGATGATTGTCGATTCGCGCGCCAACATGAGCGGCAAACGCCGCACGAGGAAATCCGCATGAGCGCAGACGTTCGGCTGATCGGGCTGGATTGGGGCACCAGCAGCCTGCGTGCTTATCTCTATGACACCACCGGCAAGGTCGTGGCCTCGCGCCAGCAGGCTTGGGGCATTCGCCACCTGCCCGAAGGCGGCTTCACCGCCGCATGGCAGGCCACCACCAAGGATTGGCCCGCATGCGTGGCGGTCGCCGCGGGCATGGTCGGCAGCCGGCAAGGCTGGCGCGAAGTGCCTTATGTCGATGTGCCGGCCGATACGGCAAGCATCGCCCAAGGCATGTTGCGCATCGAGGCGGAGGCGGGCCGCGAACTGTGGATCGCGCCTGGCCTTTGCCGCAAGCAGCCGGCGGACGTGATGCGCGGCGAGGAAACGCAGATCATCGGCGCGCTCGCACTGCATCCGGACTATCAGGCGAACGCGTGTTTCGTCTTGCCCGGCACGCACAGCAAATGGGCGACCGTCCTCGATGGCCGTATCGTCGCCTTCGACACGGTGATGACGGGCGAACTGTATGCGCTGCTGACCAAGCATTCCATTCTCGGCGCCGGGCTGCCTGCCGAAACCACGCGGCCGTTTTCGCAGCATGCTTTCCTGCGCGGCCTGCACACCGTGAAGGAAAGTCGTGAGCAAGGTGTTTTCAGCCGGCTGTTCTCGACGCGTGCACTGATGCTTGCAGGAGAGCTGTCCGCCGAGGAGGTGCCGGATTTTCTTTCCGGCCTGATGATCGGCGAAGAGTTCCGCATTGCACGTGTACGCGATCATGGTCGCGAGACGCCGCTATGCCTGATCGGCGATGCATCCCTGTGCCAGCGCTACATCGTGGCCGCGACGCATTTCGGCTACGCCGAACCCACTGTCATCGATGACGCCGCGGCGCAAGGGCTATGGCAACTGGCCTCGACCGCAGGACTGCTCGCGCAGGCACCCCTACATTCTTATTCCGGAGTAACAGCATGATTGGCGCGTGGCTCGATTCCCTTCCCCTGGTGGCGATTCTGCGCGGCCTTCGGCCGGATGAAGCACTCGACATCGGGCGTGCGCTCGTCGCCGAAAGCTTCACCGTGATCGAAGTGCCGATGAATTCGCCCGAACCGCTGGAAAGCATTCGCCTGCTGTCGGCGGAGCTGGGCCAGCGCTGCCTGATCGGCGCCGGCACCGTGCTGCAGCCGGAGCAGGTGTCGCAGGTGGCGGCCGCGGGCGGTCGCCTGATCGTGATGCCGCACGCCGATACGCGCGTGATCGCCGCGGCCAAGCGCGAAGGCATGTATTGCGTTCCCGGCGTCGCCACGCCCACCGAGGCGTTCGCCGCGATCCAGGCCGGCGCCGACGCGATCAAGCTGTTCCCGGCCGAAATGCTCACGCCCAGCGTGCTCAAGGCCTGGCGCGCCGTGTTGCCGCGCGACCTGGCGATGCTGCCGGTGGGTGGCATCACGCCGGAAACCATGGCCCCTTATATCGCCGCAGGCGCCAACGGCTTCGGCCTTGGCTCTGCGCTTTACGCACCCGGCCGCAGCGCGGACGACGTAGGTCGTCGCGCCCGCGCCTTCACCCACGCCTGGAAGACCCTCGCTCAAGGAAACAACGCATGAAGATCACCCGTCTGACCACCTTCCTCGTTCCGCCGCGCTGGCTGTTCGTACGTATCGATACCGATGAGGGCATCAGCGGCTGGGGCGAACCGGTCGTGGAAGGCCGCGCGCATACCGTCGCGGCGGCGGTGGAGGAACTGTCCGACTACCTGGTCGGCAAGGATCCGCGCCACATCGAAGACCACTGGAACGTGATGTACCGCGGCGGCTTCTATCGCGGCGGCCCGATCCTGATGAGCGCGATCGCCGGCATCGACCAGGCGCTATGGGACATCAAGGGCAAGCATCTGGGCGTACCGGTGCACGCGCTGCTGGGTGGACCGGTGCGCGATCGCATCCGCGTGTATTCGTGGATCGGCGGCGATCGCCCTTCCGATACCGCACGCGCCGCAAAAGAAGCGGTCGCGCGCGGCTTCACCGCGGTAAAAATGAACGCCACCGAGGAAATGCACTTCGTCGATACGCACGCCAAGGTGTCACGCGTGCTGGAAAACGTCCAAGCAGTACGTGATGCGGTGGGGCCGGAAATCGGCCTGGGCCTGGATTTCCACGGCCGCGTGCACAAGCCGATGGCCAAGGTGCTGATGCGCGAACTGGTGCCGTTCAAGCTGATGTTCATCGAGGAGCCGGTGCTGTCTGATCATCTGGAATGCATTCCGGAACTGGCCTCGATTTCGCCCGCACCGATCGCGCTGGGCGAGCGCCTGTATTCGCGCTACGACTTCAAGCGCGTGTTCACCACCGGCGGCGTCGACATCATCCAGCCCGATCCGTCGCATTCGGGCGGCATCACCGAGACGCGCAAGATCGCTATGATGGCCGAAGCCTACGACGTGGCGCTGGCGCTGCACTGCCCGCTGGGCCCGATCGCGCTGGCCGCCAACCTGCAGCTGGATGCGATGTGCCATAACGCCTTCATCCAGGAGCAAAGCCTGGGCATCCACTACAACGCCGGCAACGATCTGCTCGATTACATCACCGACCGTAGCGTATTCGCCTACGAAAACGGTTATGTTTCCATGCCGGGCGGCCCGGGGCTGGGCGTGGAAGTGAACGAAGCCTACGTCGCCGAACGCGCGTCCGTGGGGCACCGCTGGCGCAATCCGATCTGGCGTCACGACGACGGCAGTGTGGCCGAATGGTAATTGCTGCAAAGAGACCCGACCTGTCCATGTTTGCCACCTATCCCAGCCTGGTCGACCGCTCGGTACTGATCACCGGCGGCGCCACCGGCATCGGCGCGGCCTTCGTTGCGCATTTCGCGCAGCAGGGCGCGCGCGTGGCGTACCTGGACATCGACACGCAAAGCGCAGCGGCGCTCGACGCATCCTTGACCAATGTGCGCCATGCGCCGCTGTTCCTGCCGTGCGACATCACCGATATCGCCGCCCTGCGCACGACGATCGCCACGGCCAGTGACAAGGTCGGCACCTTCAGCGTCTTGATCAACAACGCCGCCAACGACCGGCGCCATCGCCTCGACGACACCACGCCGGAAGAGTTCGAGCAGAGCATCGCGGTGAATGTCCGGCATCAGTATTTCGCGACGCAGGCGGTCGTGCCCGGCATGCGTGAACTGGGCGGCGGCTCGGTCATCTGCCTGGGTTCCACCGGCTGGATGATCAAGAATGCCGGTTATCCGATGTACGCCATGGCCAAGTCCTCGATACGCGGGCTGGTGAACGGCTTGGCGCGCGAACTGGGCCAGCACCACATCCGCATCAACGCGCTGGTGCCGGGCTGGGTGATCACCGACAAGCAGCGCGAGCTGTGGCTGGATGCGGCGGGCGAAGAAGAGATTCGGCGCAAGCAGTGCATGCCCGGTTACCTGGGCGTGGACGATCTTGCGCGTGCGGCCCTGTTCCTCGCCTCCGACGACAGCCGCATGTGCACGGGTCATGATTTCATCGTCGACGGTGGTTGGGCATGACTCTCGAGAGCCTGCTTTCACACCCCAAGCACCGCGCGTTGCGCCTGAGCGGTCGCCATGCGGCCGCGCGCGGCTTGACCAGACGGCCAGTCTGGCGCTGCGCCACGCGCCGCCACCTGACGACCGCTCAGACACAACGCGAGGCACTCAGGATATGAAAGCCGGCTCTCAAGCCTCTCTGGTATTGGACGCGCAGAACACGCTCGGCGAAGGCGTCACCTGGTGCCCGCGCAGCCAGTCGCTGTACTGGACGGACATCTATGCGTCGGTGCTGTGGCGTTACCGCCCGTCCGACGGCAGCACGCGCCGCTGGCCGATGCCGGAACGACTGGCTTCGTTCGCCCTGTGCGAAGACGACGACTGGTTGTTGCTCGGCCTGGCCAGCGGGTTGGCGTTCTTTCATCTGGAAAACGGCCAGCTGATCCGCATCGCCGACGTCGAAGCCGACTTGCCCACGCGCCTCAACGACGGCGCCTGCGATCGGCAGGGCCGCTTCGTGTTCGGCACGTTGCACGAGCCGGTCGGTGGCGAGGCGCGGCGTGCAGCCGGCGCCTTCTACCGGCTGCATGCCGACCTGAAACTGGAACAGCTGCCGCTGGGCCCGGTCGCCATCAGCAACAGCATCGCGTTCAGTCCCGACGGCGCGACCATGTATTACTGCGATTCGTTTACCCGCACCGTGCATCGCTGCAGCTACGGCGATAGCGTGGCCGAGCCTCACGTGCACATCGACCTGACCCAGCAGCGCGGCGAGCCGGATGGCTCGGCGGTGGATAGCGAAGGCGGCTTGTGGAACGCCGAATGGGGCGCCGGCCGCGTGGTGCGCTACGATCGCCACGGTAAGCAGGATCTCGTCATCGAGGTGCCGGCCAGCCAGCCGACCCGCGTCGCCTTCGGCGGCGAGCGCTTGAATACGCTTTACATCACCAGCGCCCGCGACGGTCTTTCAGCGGAAACGCTGGCCAACGAGCCGCAAGCCGGCGGGCTGTTCGCCATCGAGGTGCCTTTCACCGGCATACCCGAACCGCGTTTTGCAGGCCGGCCCACCTAAGCCGGCTTTTTTTATGCATTGGGGAAGAAGATGAGAACATCCGCCCGATGCGATCCAAGCAGGTCCACGGATGGCCTGTCGCGAATCGAACACGAGGGTGTTTGATTCGGCGAAGCAGAGTCCGGACAGGTGCCGGGCTCGGCGCGTCGAGAAAGTGGGGGAAGCACTTGCTCGACACCCGACAACACGGAGTCATTCATGAGTGCCAACACGTATACACCACCTGTTACATCTCACGCGGCGGCCAAGCCACACGGCAAGGCAACCGCCATCTTCATCTGCGTGCTGGCCGCACTGGCTGGCCTGATGTTCGGCCTGGACATCGGCGTCATCGCCGGCGCGCAGCAGTTCATCCAGAAAGACTTCAAGATCGACGACAGCACCATCGAGTGGATCGTTTCGATCATGATGGCTGGCGCGGCGCTGGGCGCGCTCGGCGCCGGCTGGCTATCCAGCCAGTTGGGCCGCAAGCGCTCGCTGATTCTAGGCGCGGTGTTGTTCGTGGCCGGATCGGTGTTGTGCGGTGTTGCATGGACACCGGATGTACTGATCGTGGGCCGCTTTGTGCTCGGCCTGGCGATCGGCATTGCCAGTTTCACTGCGCCGCTTTATCTGGCCGAGATCGCGCCCGAATCGATCCGCGGCGCCATGATCTCTCTGTACCAGCTGATGATCACCACCGGCATTCTCGTCGCGGCGCTGTCCAACGCCGCCCTGAGCTACACGGGGAGCTGGCGCTGGATGCTGGGCATCATCGCGATCCCTGGCGCACTGTTCCTGTTCGGCGTGGCCTTCCTGCCGGAAAGCCCGCGCTGGCTGATGATGCGCAACCGCCAGCCCGAGGCCGAACAGGTGCTGCACAAGCTGCTCGGCAGCGAAGACGACATTGCCCGCGAAATCGGCGATATCCGTGAGCAGCTGAAGACACCGCAGCGCGGCGTGCACATGTTCTTCCAGAACGTAAACTTCCGCCGCTCGGTGGGCCTTGGTGTATTGCTGCAGATCATGCAGCAGCTCACCGGCATGAACGTGGTGATGTATTACGCCCCGCGCATCTTCGAGAGCATGGGCTATGCCACCGAAGCGCAGATGTGGTTCACGGTGATCGTCGACCTGGTCAACGTATTGGCCACCTTCATCGCGATCGGTCTGGTGGACAAACTGGGCCGCAAGCCGATCCTGTACATCGGCTTCGTGGTGATGACATTGGGCCTGGGCGTGGTCGGCACGATGATGCACCTGGGCATCCATACGCACGGCGAGCAGATCTTCACTGTAGGCATGCTGCTGCTCTTCATCGTTGGCTTCGCGATGTCCGCCGGCCCGCTGATCTGGACGCTGTGCTCGGAAATCCAGCCGCTCAAGGGCCGCGACTTCGGCATCGGCTGCTCCACCTTCACCAATTGGGCGGCCAATTGGGTGGTGGGCGTCTCCTTCCTGAGCCTGCTCAACGGCATCGGCAATGCGTCAACGTTCTGGCTCTATGCAGCCTTCAACGCCGTGTTCATCGTGCTCACGCTCTGGCTGGTGCCGGAAACCAAGGGCATCACCCTGGAACAGATCGAACGCAACCTGATGAGCGGCAAGCGACTGCGCGATATCGGCCGCTGATCGACTCTTGATGTAACTCCCTCCCCTGCATGCAGGGGAGGGCTGGGGTGGGGTCGCACGCGCTTGCGGCTCAACTCGAATTCAACGCCAAATTGCTTCACCTCCACACTCATCCTCCCCTGCAACGTGGGGAGAGAACGGCTTACATCGAGCCAAGACTCGAAGCCCGTCACATCTTTTTTCTTAGAGGGAACACCCGACCGGCGACACGCCGGCCGGTTGCTACATCACAACAAGAACGACTCTTTCGGCATTGTCTTCAACACATCACGTTGCCGCCCAGGTGGCACAGGAGATGGTTTATGAAACACCCGAAGCTTTGGTCGGCTTGGCGTTCCCTCTCTGCGTTGTTGCTGGTCGTGTTGCTCGCTGTGAGCGCACGCCCGGCCCACGCCGCGACTGGCACCTTGCTCACCGGCAGTACGCTTTATCCACGCGTGGTTCGTTTGCAGCACGGTCCGCCGTCCGTCAACGGCATGCTGGTCGCCAGCACCAACGGCATCATCTTCCAGAGTACGAACAACGGCGCGAGCTGGAACCTGCTCGGCCCGGTGCCGACGATCAGCGGCAGCTCCGAACATTGCTGCGCGACGCTGTATGAGCTTCCGCAGCAGGTCGGCGCCCTGGCTGCCGGCACGTTGGTGTTTGCAGCCACGTATACCGTCAACGGCACCACGCCGGCGATCGAGGTCTATACCAGCACCAATCAGGGCGCGAGCTGGAGCTACCACAGCACGCCGGTGCAACGCGGCGACAGTTCGCATGGCTTGTGGGAGCCGCAGTTCGAAGTGGCCAACGATGGTGCGCTGGTGATGTTCTGGTCCGACGAGACCGATCCCTGCTGCAGCCAGAAGCTGGCGCAGATCCGCAGCTACGACGGCCAGACCTGGCGGGATCAAACCAATACCGTGGCCAGCACGATCCAGGCGGACCGCCCCGGTATGGCCACCGTCAGCAAGTTGCCGAACGGCCACTTCTTCATGAGCAACGAGTTGTGCGGACCGGCCTCGTGCACGGTGTTCTATCGCACGTCCACCGATGGCTGGAACTTCGGCGATCCGACCAACATGGGCACCAAGGTCACAACGGCCAGCGGCCAGTACCTGGAACACGCACCGCTGAATGTCTGGAGCCCATCGGTGATTTCCAGCAACGGCGCCATCTTGTTGGTGGGACAGGTGATGTACGAATCCAACGGCAGCGTGTCGAGCTACAACGGCCAGGTGCTGTTCGTGAACACCAACGTCGACGGCAGCGACAACTGGTACACCATCACCGCACCCGTGCAGGTGCCTACCGCGTACGACAACTACTGCCCGAACTACTCGTCCGCGCTGCTTCCGGCCGCCGATGGTTCGAGCATTCTGGAGCTGGCATCCGATTACAACAACGGCGGCTGCATCACGTACTACGGCAGCGAATCGTGGAACAACCTGCCGGCCGACGGATCGACGCATGCGTTCCACAACATGCAAAACACGTCGTTGTGCCTGGACGACACCGGCTGGGGCACCACCAACAACACCAGCGCGGAACTGTGGGACTGCAATGGCCTGTCGGTACAGAACTGGACCGTGCATGCCGAAGGCGGCGGCTGGTACAGCATCCAGAACCAGTACTCCGGCCTGTGTGTGGACAACACCGGCGGCAGCACCACGCCAGGCAACAAGGTCACCTTGTGGGGCTGCGTCGGCAACGCGAATCAGGCGTGGTTGTTCATGGACCTCGGCAACGGCACCTACAAGCTGATGAACCAGGCATCCGGCTCACTGATGCTGGACGACACCGGCGGCTCGACCACGCACGGCACGCAGCTGCAGATCTGGACCGACAATGGCTTGCCGCCGCAGCAGTGGCAGTTGAATTGAGCGGTTGAGATGTCCGAGGGTAAAAAGAGCCGGCATGATGCCGGCTCTTTGGTGCCGGCTCGAGCAAAAGACATCGCCCAAAATATCTATTCACACGCACAGCTTTTCGTAACGTAAATTACTGTTTTCTATTTATATTTTTCACATAAATCTATTCAAGTATCTATTCAATCGGCTTGCATGATTCGCACGGTCACACGATCACTGTCTCTCACCTACGCGTCAAACGACCCGTAGGTTGGACTGAGGCGCAACCGAACTCCAACATCGCCATGTGCATTCCTGCGTTGGGGTTCGGCTGCGCCTCAGCCCAACCTACAGGGAAGCTACGGCATGCATCGCTATTTCGTTTTTTGCCGACCCTGTTCCCGCGGAACCGACGCCCCATAAAAGGAACCTCTTCGAAATAGACATAGTCACGTAGGTTGGGGTGCAAACCCCAACCAACACGCCCACGCGCATCGCGATGTTGGGGTTGGCACCCCAACCTACGAAGCCAACCAGGTCCTGTTATTCGCTGCATGCGTCGCGTATGCGATGGATTTGGCCGCGGCGTTTTTCGCAGCGCTGCGAACGTCCTGACGCTCCCTGGGGAACCATCATGCGCACACGTCCGTTTGCCATTGGCTTGTTCATGGCCGCACTGATTATGTCCTGCATCGCCCCTGCGCCTGCCGTGCACGCGCAAGGCTTGTTGTCCGCCCTGGTATGCAGCGGCGTGGACAGCAGAACGTTCAACCCGGGCATCAACCAGTTGCTGCAATCGACCACGGTCGCCAACAACATCACGCTCGCCTGCTTGCCGGCCGGCAGCAACTCGCAGCTCACCGGCGGCACGGAGTCGGTGCCACCGGAGACCATCTCCACGTCGTGCCTGAGCCTTTTGCAGATCGGGTTACCCGCCCAGACCGTTACGTACAACTGGAACGATGGCTCGTCGAGCACGGTGCACTATGGCCCAGCCACGGAAAGCACCAATCCCGCGGGCTTTCAGGTGGAACAGCAGATCGGCACGGTGACCGCCGGTGTGGGTACGGGCGGTACGGCGATGCAAACCACCGTGCTACCCAGCTACGGTTTTCTGCAGTTCAACAATGCGTGCCTCAGCGCGCAGGGCGAGCGATCGCTGGCCGGTCCGATCGTGGTGAGCATTTCCAGTTTGAACCTTTGACATTCACACGCGTAAAAAAAGGCCGGCATGACGCCGGCCTTTCCTATTGCGGGAAGCCCATGGATTACTTCTTGGGCTCCTGCTTCAAACCCCGATTGATCAGCATCGGCTCCACGCTCGGATCGCTACCGCGCCATTCCTTATAGAGCTTGTCCAGCTCTTCCGTATTGCCACGCGAAAGAATCATCGCGCGGAAGCGGTCGCCATTTTCGCGATTCAGGCCACCGTGATCCTTGAAGCCTTCGAAGGCGTCGTCGGCGAGCATCTGCGTCCACAGGTAGGCGTAGTAGCCGGCGGAATAGCCGTTGCTCCAGATGTGCAGGAAGTAGCTGGAACGGTAGCGCGGCGGCACATACGAAAGATCCACGCCGTCCTTCTTCAGCGAAGCCGCTTCGAACGCGTCGACGTCCTGCTTGGGCTGGTCGGCGCTGAGCATGTGCCAGTTCATGTCGAGCATGGCCGCGGCGACCAGTTCGGTCATGTCGTAGCCCTTGTTGAACAGCTGCGCCTTCTTGATCTTCTCGACCAGGTCCTGTGGCATCGGCTCACCGGTCTTATAGTTTTTCGCGTAGTGAGCGAATACCTTCGGATCGAACGCCCAATGTTCGTTGAACTGCGACGGGAATTCGACGAAGTCGCGCGCGGTCTGCGTGCCGGACAGGGTCGGGTATTGCTCATCGGCGAACAGGCCATGCAGGCCATGGCCGAATTCGTGGAACATGGTGATTACGTCATCCGTGGACAGCAGCGCTGGCTGGCCGTCCGCGGGCTTGGTGAAGTTGGCGACGTTGTAGATCACGGGCTTGGTGCCGAGCAGCTTGGACTGCTGCACGAAGTTGTCCATCCACGCGCCGCCGTTCTTGTTGTCGCGCTTGAAGTAGTCGAAGTAGGCCAGCGCCATCGACTTGCCGTCCTTGTCGAACACTTCGAACACGCGCACGTCGGGGTTGTAGACGGGGATGTCCTTGCGTTCCTTGAAGGTCAGGCCGTACAGCTGGTTGGCCGCATAGAACACGCCGTTCTGCAGCACGTTATCCAGCTCGAAATACGGCTTGATCTGCGCTTCGTCGATGTCGTACTTCGCCTTGCGCACTTCCTCCGCGTAGTGTTCCCAATCCCACGGTTCGAGCTTGAAGGTGGGCTGCTTGAGCGCGGCCTGGTCCTTGTCGATCTGTTTCTGGATGTCGGCCGCTTCCACCTTGGCGCGCGCGACGGCGGCAGGTGCGAGCTTCTCCATGAAGCTCATCACCGTTTCCGGCGTCTTGGCCATCTGGTCTTCCAGCGTCCAGGCGGCGAAGTTGGGGAAGCCGAGCAGCTTGGCTTCCTGCGCACGCAACTGCGCAAGGCGCGACACGATGTCGCGCGTGTCGTTGGCGTCGCCCTTTTCGGCGCGCGTCCACGACGCCTCGAACAGCGCCTGGCGCGTGGCGCGATCGGTCAGATCCTGCAGCGCCGGCTGCTGGGTGGTGTTCTGCAGCGTGAGCACCCACTTGCCGTCGAGATGGCGATCTTTTGCGGCCTGCGCGGCGGCATCGATGTCTTCGTTGGAAAGGCCGGCCAGCTTGCTCTTGTCGCTGACCACCAGCGCACCGGCCTTCGCGGCGGCGAGCAGTTTGTTGTTGTACTGCGCCTGCAGCCCCGCGGCTTCCTTGTTGTAGTCCTTGAGCTTGGCCTTGTCCGCATCGGACAGCTTGGCGCCGGCCATCACGAACTGGCGGTACACCACGTCGACCAGGCGCTTGGATTCCGGATCGAGCTTGAGCGAATCGCGTTGGTCGTAAATGGTCTGGATGCGCTGGAACAGCTTGCCGTTGAGGTGGATCGCATCCTCATGCGCGGCGAGCTTCGGCGCTTCCTCTTCCTGCACTTTTTGCAGCGTGTCGTTGGTGTTGGCGCCCGTCACGGCGTTGAACACGGCCATCACGCGATTGAGCAGCACGCCGGATTTTTCCAGCGCCACATAGGTGTTCTCGAACGTCGCCGGCTCAGGGTTGTTGGCGATCTTGTCGACTTCTTCCTGCTGTTGCCGCATGCCCTCTTCGATTGCCGGCTGGTAGTCGCTGTCCTTGATCTTGTCGAACGGCGGCGCCTGGTAGGGCAGCGTGCTGGCGGTGAAGAAGGGGTTGTTGACCTGCGCTTCCGCCGCGGCCGTGGTGGACGCCTTGGCCGGCGCCGTGCCGGACGCGGCAGGGGCGGCGTTGCTGCCGTTGTTGGGCGCCTGCGAACAGGCGGCGAGCGCTAGCGCGGTGGCGGCGGCGAGAAGGTGAAGACGGGGCATGAGGTTTCCCAGGCGTGGCAGATAAGCCCACGACTGTAACCATAGCCCGACCGGGTTCCAAGCCTGCTGAAGGTCAGCGGAGCGGCATAACGAATGTTTTCTTTTCTGCGTTGGCGTGTCCGTATTGGACGGGCTCGGCCTATCCGCGCTCAGTCGCGGTGCCCGGCCGCATCCAGCGCCGCCTGCACCACCGGCCAGTCCGCAGCGGCACCCGGTGTCGCAAATTGATAGACGATACGGTGCTCGTACGTCTGGCCCGATCGCAGGATCGCCGGCGGAAACTGCGGATGGTTCGGCGCATCCGGAAAATCTTGCGGCTCCAGGCATACGCCCCGCCCAAGCTCGGGATGGCTGCGATCCAGCCCCTGCCCTTCGTAAAGCTGCACCGCGGGCGCCGGGCTGATCAGGCGCATCGCCACGCCGCTGTGCGGCGAATAGAGTTCAGCGCTGCAATGACGGTCGGCGGACAGTACCAGGCAGTGGTCGAAACCGCCGCTCGTCTGCAGTTGCGCGCCGCTTGCCGCGCGACGTTCATCCAACGTGGCAGGCACGCGGAAATCGAACGCCGTGCCGTTCACGCTCGCGATCTCGCCGGTGGGAATCAACTGCTGATTGACCGGCAGATAGTGCTCCACCGGCACGCGCAAAACCTGCGTTGCAACGGGCACGGCGGGATCGCCGGCAAGGTTGAAATACGGGTGATGCGTCAGGTTCAACGGCGTGGCCGCATCGGTGCGTGCGCGATACGTCAATTGCAAACGTTGCGATGCAAGCACAAATTCGGCTTCCACATGCAGTCCGCCGGGATACCCTTCTTCACCATCCGGCGACAGGTAACGCAGCAACAACCGTTGCGGTTCGCATGCGGCAATCGTCCACACGCGGCGGCCGAAACCGACATGGCCGCCATGCAGATGATTGACGCCTTCGTTGGCGCTCAGCGCATAGCGCCGTCCATCCATTTCGAAGCTTGCGCCGCCGATGCGGTTGCCGTAGCGGCCGACCAGCACGCCTAGGTAGTCACGATCGTTGCGGTAGGCCTCCAGATCCGGCAGGCCGAGCACCACGTCGACCGGTCCCTGTGCCGTTTCGATCTGCAACCTGCGCAGGATGCCGCCGTAGGTCAGCACTTCCGCCTTCACCCCTTCGCTTGCCAGGGTGATGGCGTGAATCACGGTATCGCCGATTCGTCCAAATTCGCGTTGCATGAGTCGATTCGCACAGAAACAAGCCACGCAGCATAGCGAGCTGCACCGGCTTCGAACCATGGCAAGAACGGTATGCCGACAGGGCAATTCGGCATTGCGGCAGTGCAACAGATAGTGCATCGCATCATTGCAATAACCGTATCGATATGGCGATTTAAATCATTAGTCTCTTATCGGCACGCCATCACATACTCCGGCCGAACGTGATCGCCGGGCAACACAGCGATCACGTCTTTGCTGATCGCTCACCCTTGCCTCCGCGGTCGCACGTGGCCGCCAAAACCAAAGGGGCTGTAGCCGTTCGGCATACGGTTCGACGCACCCCCACGTAGGTGCGCGACATAACGAGACCTTTGGGAGAGGGGAGTCAAGCACCATGCAGAACGTACGTAATGCGCAGCGCACGCAGCGCCTGATGTTCCGTGTATTGCCAGCGGCGCTCGCCCTGGCGCTAGCCACCACCGCGCATGCGCAAAACAGCCAGGACACGACCAACGACAACACCAGCGTCCCGTGCAAAACCACCACGGCCGACGGCAAGCCGTGCAAGCGCAGCACCGACATCACCCAACTCGACACCGTGCAGGTGAACGGCGTGCGCGGCAGTATCGCCGACGCCATCGCGGTCAAACAGAGCAGTCCGTTGATCGTCGATTCGATCGTGGCCGAAGACGTCGGCAAGTTGCCGGACAACAGCGTGGCCGCAGCGCTGCAGCGCGTGACCGGCGTGCAAGTGGCGCGCAGCGGCGGCGAAGTGAACACCGTGCTGATTCGCGGCCTGCCCGATGTGGTGACCACTTTCAGCGGTCGCAATATTTTCACCACCACCGGACGCAGCATTGCGCTGGCGGATATTCCCGCCGACCTGGTGGAGCGTGTGGACGTCTACAAGACCAATGATGCACGCAGTATCGAAGGCGGCATCGGCGGCCTGATCGACGTGCGCCTGCGCCGCCCGTTCGACTTCAAGGACGACTGGACCCTGGCCGGCACCGCCAACGGCATCTACAGCCGCAACGCCGGCCATACCGATCCCTTCGGCAGCATCACGGCCAACAAGATCTGGCATACCGACGCCGGCAAGTTCGGCGTGATGGCGGCGGCCTCGTATCAGAAGCAGCGTTACGAGGAAAGCAGCACGTTCAATTTCATTTCCGATCTGCGCGACAACCCGATGGGCACGGGCGGCAAGGTGTATATCCCCGAAACCATCGGTTCGATCTACAACCTGGGCGATCGCACCCGCCGCTCGGCCAACTTCACCGTGCAATGGGCGCCGAACGACAAGACCGACATCTATTTCGAGAACTTCTACGTCGGCTATCGCAACACGTACAACAACCCGTTCTGGATTCCGCTGCCGGTGATTGTCAACGGCAGCAACGTCACCAGCCTCACCACCAAGCCCGGCACCAACGTCGTGCAAAGCCTGACCGCCGACAACATGTTCACGTTGACTAGCGACCAGGCGTTTCAATCCAGCTCCGATACGTATCAGAGCGCGCTCGGCGGCAGTTGGAAAGGCGATCGCGTAACGCTCTCCACGGATCTGGCCTACACCTACAGCAAGGCGTCCACGCGCGACTTCATTCTGGATACCGGCTTTATCGCGCCGCGCATCACCATGAACTTCGACAACGGTGGCGCCACCAATGCCACGGTGACCAATGCCGATGGCAGCGCGTTCAATCTCGCCAATCCGTCGAATTATTTTCTCAACCAGTATTACGACCAATGGAACCACCAGACCGGCAAGGACTGGTCGTGGAAAAACGACGCCACCATCAAGCTGGATGCCGGCCCCATCAACGCCATCGACGTGGGCTTGCGCGCAAGCTGGCGCAACGCCACCAACATTGCCGCCGATACCGGTGGACGTCCGAACATCAGCGGCACCACGGCGTTCATGAGCAGCTTCCCCGGCATGGCCAGCCTTACGCCATCCAACCTGCTCGATGGCGCGCTCTACACCTCGCCCAATCAATGGATGCTGGCCAACCCCAACTATCTGTTGACGCATTCGGCGCAGATACGCGTTGCCATGGGTTACAGCCCGTCCGCACCGCTGGCCAATCCCGCGCTGTATTTCAACGACAAGGAAGACACCTACGCGCTGTATGCGCAGGCCCGTTATGGATTCAATCTCGGCGACGTACCGGTGGATGGCGGCTTCGGCGTGCGCAGGGTGCGCCTGAATTCGACGCTGCAAGGTACGGAGATCCTCGGCACCGAACAGACGCCCGTCACCATCAACAAGAGCAGCGACGTCTGGCTGCCGAGCTTCAGCGCGAACTTCAATCTGCGCGATGATCTGATCCTGCGTGCGGCGTACGGCAAGACCATCACGCGCCCTGCGTTCGCCTCGCTCAACCCGCAGCTGTCGCTGTACCAGGCTACCGCGACGATTCCGGCCAGCGGCAGCGGCGGCAATCCCAATCTCAATCCGGTGCGCTCGAGCAACACCGACCTGTCGCTGGAATGGTATTTCCATCCCGCCTCGCTGCTCTCCGCGGCGGTGTTCCATCGCGACATCAATGGCTATATCCAGACCTACGCCGACAGCGAAGTGGTCGATGGCGTGAGCTACCTGGTGAGCCGTCCGCGCAACACCGGCAACGGCACACTGGAAGGCGCGGAGCTGGCCTATACCCAGTTCTACGATTTCCTGCCGGGCTGGTTGTCCGGTTTCGGCACGCAGCTCAATGCCACTTTCATCAACGCCAACACGCAATCGCCGACCGGGCAGCGGCAGGATCTGGTCAATGTTTCCAAGCGCGCCTATAACGCCATCCTGATCTACCAGAAGGGCCCCTACTCCGCTCGCCTTGCCTACAACTGGCGCAGCCGCTACGCCGTGGCCTACAACCCCGGCGGCGCGCAACCGCAATCCATCTACAACGCACCGGTGGACGATCTGGACTTTGCCGTGAACTACGACGTGAACAAGCATCTGACGCTCACGCTGGAAGGCACCAACCTGATGGGGCGGGTGGTGCATACCCAGTTCGGCAACAACCAATACCTGTTTCCGCGCGATGCGATCATGATGGAACGCACTTTCATGTTCGGTGCACGCTTCCGCCTGTGATTTCCCCTCCGCCGCCATCCGCGCGATGGCGGCGGCGCTTTTTTTCAGACAAAGAAACCGCCATGGCCGCTTCCCCAATGAAAAAACGTTTGCGCCTTTCCTTGCTGTGTTCCGCGCTGTTCTTTGCCAGTGGCTGGCTGCAAGCCGCCGAAGTCGAGGTACAAGGCAGCCTGCACACCGACCAACCCGGCGCGCAGGTATCGCGCTACATCTTCGGCCAGTTCGCCGAGCATCTCGGCACCGGCATCTACGGCGGCATCTGGGTCGGCCCGGATTCCAAGATTCCCAACACCAACGGCTATCGCAACGATGTGCTGGCCGCGCTGAAAGCCATCCACGTGCCCGACGTGCGCTGGCCCGGCGGCTGCTTCGCCGACGAATACCACTGGCGCGACGGCATCGGCCCGCGAGACAAGCGGCCGACCAGCGTCAACACGCACTGGGGCGGCGTGGAAGAACCCAACAGCTTCGGCACGCATGAATTCATGAATTTCACCGAGCTGCTGGGTGCAGATGCCTACGTCGCCGGCAACGTGGGTGACGCATCGCCCGACGAATTGGCGCAGTGGGTGGAATACATGACCGCGCCCACGCATTCGACCCTGGCGATGCAACGCCGCGCCAACGGCCGCGACAAACCCTGGAAAGTGGCCTTCGTCGGCGTCGGCAACGAGCTCTGGGGCTGCGGCGGCAACATGCGCGCCGAATACGCCGCCGACGTGTATCGCCGCTACCAGACCTTCGTGAAGGCGCCGGCGGATCAGACCATCCTGAAGATCGCATCCGGCTCCAACAGCGACGATTTCCACTGGACTGAAGTGATGATGCGCGAGGCCGGCAAGTTCATGAACGGCCTCAGCCTGCACTACTACACCGTACCCGGCGGCGGCTTTCCGCCGCGCGACTCGTCCACCGATTTCGACGAAGACGGCTGGATCGATACCTTGCAGCAGGCGCTGCGCATGGACGAACTGATCACCAAGCACAGCGCGATCATGGACAAATACGACCCGCAGAAGAAGGTCGCCCTGGTCGTCGACGAATGGGGCACCTGGTACGCCAGCCTGCCCGGCAGCCACCCAGGTTTTCTGCAACAGCAGAACACCCTGCGCGATGCGCTGGTCGCCTCGCTGACGCTGGACATCTTCAGCGACCACGCCGATCGCGTGCGCATGGCCAACATTGCGCAGATGGTCAACGTGCTGCAGTCGATGATCCTCACCGACGGCAACAAGATGCTGCTGACGCCGACGTATCACGTGTTTGCGATGTACCTGCCGTACCAGGACGCCACGCATCTGCCGCTGGAAATCAGTACGCCGACCTATCGTCACGGCGAATTCGCGGTGCCGGCCGTGCATGGTTCGGCGGTGAAGGCGAAGGATGGCCATGTGTATGTCGCGCTGACCAATCTCGATCCGGAGCACGCGGCCGAAGTGAGCGTGAAGTTGAGTGGCCATGCCAGCCAGGTGAGTGGACAGATTTTGACGGCGCCGAAGATCACTTCGCTCAATACCTTCGAGCATCCCGATGCGGTCAAGCCGGCTGCTTTTTCCGGTGCGCGAATCAACGATGGAAAGTTGCACGTCCAATTGCCGGCGAAGGCGATCGTGATGTTGAAGTTGCAGTGACCTGACGCCCCCATCGACAAGCGTAGCCGGTCGAAGACCGGCTCCATCACGTTCCAAGCAAGTGTCTTAGCAAGCGCTGCGTCTGGGCCTGGCATCCGGGCCCATCCTTTACACAACCTACGTTGGAGGAATTCATGCGTTTCAAGACCAGATTTCTCACCACGGCGCTCGCCTTGATTTCGCTCGGCTGCGCACCCGTCGTCACTCAAGCCCAGACAGCACCATGGACGCTGAGCGGCGCGCTCGTCACCCACGATCCGGACATCCAAAAGGAGGGCTCCACCTACTGGATCATGGAGACCACGGCCAATGGCGGGATCGGCGTGAAATACTCGTCGAACGGCACCACCTGGACGCAGGGCACGCCCATTTTCGGCAGCGGACTCAGCTGGTGGAAAGCCTATAATCCGTCGGCCGATCCGGCACAGGTCTGGGCGCCCGGCTGCATCAACTACAACAACACCACGGCCTGCTACTACGCCGTGTCGACCTTCGGCTCGCAGACATCGGCGATCGGCCTGACCACCTCCGCGGGCGGTATCGCCGCCGGCAACTGGGTCGACAACGGCACCGTCGTCACCTCCAACAGCAGCAACGCGTTCAACGCCATCGATCCGCAACCGGTGGCCGATTATTCCGGCAACCTATGGCTCAGCTTCGGCTCGGCCTGGGGCGGCATCTATATCCGGCAGGTCAGCAAGTCGACCTTCCTGACGGTGGGATTCTCCACCAATATCGCCCGCGACACCTCGCAAGTCGTCGAGAACTCATTCATCGTCAAGCACGTCTTCAACGGCACCAACTACTACTACCTGTTCCTGTCGAAAGGCTCGTGCTGCAGCGGCGCCAGCAGCACCTATCACATCGTTGTCGGCCGCTCGACCTCGATCACCGGCCCCTATGTCGACAACAACGGCAACTCGATGATGAACCCCGGCTCCGGACTGACCATCGCATCCTCGGGTTCACGCTTCATCGCACCGGGCGGCGAAAGCGCCATCGGCGATACGATCATGTCCTGGTATGCGCTGGATTCGCAGAACAGCTACACGCCAGTTCTGTTTATCAATAATTTGACTTGGAACTCCAGCGGCTGGCCGAATGCGCTCTGGTAAGTTCCGACGCCTCGGATTTGCCGCCGGCAAATCCAGACGGAGTGGGTTAGAGCCACTTATCGCACGAATCGTTAATTGGCTCTGACTCAGCTACGTTGGCCTCTCTCACCAAACTACCAAAACACCTAAGCCGGTGAGAGGTCAACCGCTCAACTGGACGCCTGTATTTCATACCGCAGTGAGAAGGAGCCCTCGATCCATTCGGCCACTTCTTTCTCCCTACTGAGATCTGGTCGCCCTAGAAAGCCCTTTACCAAGTGCTGTGCACGTACCGTTCTTGCAATGTCGGACTTATCAACGGCCTTGGTCAATTGGCCTTGCTGAAAGATGAGTTCATGGACTTCTTCGAACTTCCAGAAAGCATGAAAGCCCGTGTTCCCCAAGAGGTCGCGGATCAAATCTTTACCAAGTAGAAGGCCGCCGGTGAACAAAAGCGGCAAGTCCAAGCCTTTATATAAGCAGTTGAAACCCAGCGGCGTTTTGGGATCTTGCGGCGATACTCCGTTGATTACCGGACCGTTCGGTTTCCGGTTGTTAATCGGTAGGCCAGCGTCATGAAAAACGTAGAGGTCAGCTAGCTGAAGCTGTTGCCCTATTAGTAGATATTCGGCCATCCAGCCGCGATAGCAAGCGGTAGATGGCATCGCAGGCTTCAAGCCAAACTGCGATGGCTCAACAAGCTCTGTCCCGTTCGCTCCACACACAAGGAAGCGGTCGCCTTGGAAAAGAGCCGAGTCAGTAACTTGCGTGGTCACGATTGATCTCGACCTCTAACGTTGGAATAAAGTGGACGCCGAAGGCACCCCGCGTGGAGAAGCGGTTAACTTATGGAACACAACTACCGGGGCAAGGTCGCCGCATAGGGCTTGACCAGTTCCCAGCACCTGATCGATGTAGCGAACTTTTTCGAATTGAAATCGTCAACATGGATCTCTGTGCATTTATATGCGCTTCCGTTCTTCTGAACAAAAAACATTTGACCGGATGACGCATCGTTTGTAACTGCAACTATGTTATAGCCCGCTTGGACGAGCTCAAAAAGCGAAAGGGATGAAGCTTTCCATTGAGCTGAAGGCCCTTCAGCCGAAACTGCAGATGTTGCAGCGCTAAGAAAGAGGAGTGTGATCAGGGCACGCTTCATGGTTGACCCTTTATGCAATAGCAACGCTGGAGTTAAGCGGCAGCATAGCCGTCCGCCTCGAACGAATAGTTAGGCTGTGACACGAATTATTTCCGACGCCACGAGCCAAACGATTGGAACCAATACAAGCAACCATGCTAGCCAATGAATAAGCCGACGCCAGGCCCAGCTAAAGAACATGGCTACCGCAGCGAAACCAAGTATTGCGAAGGCTGGACGAAAATACCAGTTCGCTGCCATGAGTTCGTATACGCCGGAGTCGACGTTGTGCCCATAGCGAGCCACGGTTTCATCCACAGCAACCCGTGAGGCCCGATACAGCCATGCCACCATTGCGAGCGACGTAACGCTAGCGATGGCGTCTATCCAAGCTCCCAACCGTGCTGAGGTAATCATCGTGGCCTAACGCTGGAGTTAAGCGGCGGCGAAGCCGTCCGCCTTGAACGAGTTGTTAGCAGGCGCCGCCATGCCGCACCCATCCGATGCTGAGCACGTAACGGGAGCCCTTAGTTACACGCGCAACACTATGCTCGCACGCGTCAGGCCGAAAAAAATTGATACGCGAAGATGCGTAGATTGGCGTCGAACATACGAACTCTCCACCAGAAGTCGCACGCCTAACGACGATATTGAGGCGATAGTGCCGACCAAATGAAACCGGGTCAGTATGTGGCGCGATCTCCGAACCTTGAGGAAAACGGAGAATGTAGATGTCGAATGGCAGCGGCCACATACTCTGGAGCAGGAGCATTTTGTCGTAGCCGGAATGCTGCCGACCAGTTTGCCATCGAAACGCCGTTCGGAAGTATGTGCGAGCTGGAGATGGCGCAGAATTCATATATACGCGCTAAAGCCTAGGCCAATCGGCCGTGCGAGCCGCAACGCATGATTGCACCGGAAACTTCCTGCCGCACGGTCCGCTTGAGTGCATAGTTAGAACCTAGGCAGGGTGTTCGAGTTTATCTTAATTTTGGAGTTGCAGCTCTGACACAAGTGTTCACTCATGCCATAAAACTCCCCCTGGTTTTGCAATACATGCTTCGACCCAGTGTTGTAACAACGCGAACAGATCCAATGCGGTGGCTCACCAGCCGAGAATTCTTGCTGAAGCGCATACACGAATACGCCGGGCTCAATTGCAGAAAGCTTGTAGCGCGTCTTCTCTTGCGCCCAGGCCTCCATTTGCGCCAACGCCGCCTTTAGAAGGCGAATTTCCTCGGCCATTGCGGCCTGGTCGGCATTTGCCGCAAGAGCGCCGCTTTGCGCAGAGAGAATCGCGCTCTGAAGCTCAATCACCTTACCCTGAACCTCAGCAACTGATTTCAAGTGCAAAAATCCCTGCGCCATGTCGGAAGCAACTTTGAGGCTTGAGATAGTGCTTTGAATGAGGGACATGTCCATAGGTTCTAACGCCTGAATTAAGCCGCGCCGCGAAGCGACGTCGGCTTGAACGAATTGTTAGGCTTCACTTGGATGGCGATAAACCTTCCATGGCGAGCCGCGAAACTCTATAACCTTCTCAAATACAGCCCCTACGGCGGAGGCTAACCGAATTGACGGTTCGTTCCTTGCATCTATGAGGCTAATTGGAGCCCTGCAGCCGAAGTGCTTAAAAGCTGGTGGCTGAATAGCGCGTACCGCCTCCGAAGCATAGCCTCTACCCCAGAAACGCCTAGACAAGGCCCACTTGATTTCTGGTTCAGGCCAGTCATTTGGGTACCAGAGTCCAATAGTCCCAACTACGAGGCCCGAATTTCTCTCTACGGCGGCAAATGGCCCATAGCCCCGAATTGCCCAATGCCCCGCCATACTGCACATGGCCCTCCAGCTTTCCCCTTCAGTGAGTGCACGCCTGAAAGTGAATTTGGTGCACTCAACGTCTCCATAGTGTTCATGCAATGACGCCCAATCATCATGCTTGAACTGCCGGAGATCTAGTCGCGCTGTTTGGAGGGAAGTAGGAAATGAGGACATGAGGGAATTATTGTTTGAAGCCTAACGCTGGAGTTAAGCAGCGCCGGAGCCGTCGGCCTTGAACGAGTTGTTAGGGGTAGCATACATAGAAACTTCGAGGCCAAGACCAAGAGCGCCAGCAAGCCTCACCAGTTCGGCTGGAAAGGACGACGATTGCGAGAAAACGTCCTTGCGCCACACGCCGAAGTCGAGAGTGACCCCTATATTGGGGTACGCCAAGAGCAGACTGATGGCCTTCTCGTGATTTTTGAGGTAAGCGACAGCATCATGAACTTGGCCACTGAAGTCTCCGCCATCGCGGTCGCTGACCGAAGCGATTAGCGTCTCGCCGCGCGAGCTGACGTTGGCTAGGGGAAATGCCGCGAAAAATTCGGACGGCGAAAACGATGGTCCCGAGCGGCCGACGACAAATGGCCAGAGCATGTAGCCAAGGGCCGCTAGCAAGAGGAGGCCGGCGACAGCGTTGAAGCGCCTGCGAAAAGTAGAAGCAACCATGCTCTTGAGACCTAACGCTGGAGTTGAACGGCGCCGAGGGCGTCCGCTTGGACGAATAGTTAGATTACACGCTCCCAAAGCTCAGTTGCCGTGTAAGTAAATGTGACCTCTACGCGACCGGTTACAGGAGATGGAATCAAGGTGTATTTGGTAAACCGTCCGGTAGACGCCCAGTGCACAGAAAATTCGAGGGTACGGTTCGCCGGCTTGTAGATAACGCCAAATACCTCGGGGTTTAGGGGCGTGTCTGGGTCGGTAACCGAAACGTCGAAAGAACCCTCCGAAGCGGCAACGTGGAAAATGATGTCCGAAAAGCCATCGCAGCATTTCCAATTACCGACGAAACGGCTCTCTGGATCGATAGATACGACATTGCTCATGGTGGGACCTAACAATGGAGGTAAGCGGCAGCGAAGCCGTCCGTCTTGAACGACTAGTTAGGCTGCATTGGCAAAGATGCCCCTAGCAACAAATTGTGTAATGACGGAAGCAAACGAAATGCCGAGGGCAAGGAGCATCCAGCGGAACTTGAACCAAGTAGCTTGGTACCCGGAAGACTGGACAACTAGATCGATAGGGTAAGCCGCACAGTACGCAATGTTTGCTAAGACAGCCAGTACAAATAGACCTTGTAGCAAATCGAAGGACACAGCCTGCCGGGACTGCGGCAAGTGAAACAGGAAGACGGAACCCACGACCGCGAAAAGTACCGCGTTGTAGATGAGTCGGCCACGTTCCCAGTAATGGATGGCGTTCGTAAGTGAGGCGCGAAATTGTGTGCTCATGCTTGCGACCTAACGCTGGAGTTAAGGGCGGCGAAGCCGTCAGCTTAACCGAGTTGTTATGCGTTTGGCTGCGCATAAGCCTTGCGTACCGCGTTTAGAACGAAAACGCCGTACAGAAGACCGCCCACCACAAACTACCAACTCTTAAGCCCGATGGCTTGCTGCGATGCCATGCGAATTGTTGCTGCGGCAAGGAACAATAAGCTCGCACAAAGCTGGGTGAAACTCACGTTCCGAAACGCTGGCAGAGCAACCGCCTAACATTTAGGACCACAGCGGTGCTTGCGACGCAAAGCATCCCTCTCGAACATAGGGTTAGACATAGGTGAAAGAACAGCCGCCTTCATAGCTCTGCGTCGAGCTCTATGGATTTGATGGCGGCTTCATGCCGGATGATCTGTCCTGTTCGTCGGTTGCGAATCTTAAATTTCAACATGACCTTCTCCGATCTACTGTCTCTTTGTACGTCCTGTTGCGTCACATGCAATTCCGGATCTTCGAGCTCAATCTTGAATCTCGGAGCGATTCGCATTGGTACTGAAAAGATCAGTCGAATGTTTCCTTCGCCGTTTGGACGGTAGAGCACCATCCCATTTGACCGCGCGAGGGCCTGGTGGTAGGAGATCATTGCTTGATCTTCCGCTACTTGCTGATCAAGGAAGATGCCTCGCTCAGGCGTTAGGGTTGTGAAGTGATCTTCATACCCCAAGGGAACGGGTATCGGTATGGCGTCTACTGCAATGGTTAGCGAGTAGCCCTCCACATCGTAAGCGAGCTTAACGGCTTTACCAGGCGGCGCTAGAGCGGACGGGCCTATAAGGACCGAAAATGACACCGGACCATCGCCCAAATCGGAAAGGTCAAAGATTGCGTCTTCGTCGTCTGGCTCGTCCGGGTACAGGTCCAGCTTCTCAAGAGCAGGTACGCGATAGGCGTACACGCAAGTAGCTTGGCTCGTGCGAGTAAGTGGCTCTATGAAGATCGAGTTACCGTTTTCGTGGTAATTCACGCGACCCGACTGATGAATCGTTATCCGCTTGCTCTTTTGGCGGGGTTCCTCAAAGTCAACCTGCTTGGGATCATGTTCTCCCGGCCTTGTGCTCCAAGTGGTGCTTGACGCGCTAGTGCCCTCCCTCCTCATCACGAGCATCAGAGAGCCATCTCGGTCACTGGATTCGACAACCACAAACTTTCGCAAGCAGCTCTTATGTCGGACGAGAATTCTCATTGAGCTATGCCTATCGCTGGAGTTGAAATCGGGACTGGATGGCCAAGCGCGTCGTTAGCTCTCCCTGTCTGGCGCAATGAAGCTACCGCTTGCAAACTGATCTTCGAGCCGACTGATCTGTTCGCGCAGCGAAGCCAGATGCCTATTGTTCGCTTCGCGGTCAAAGATTTCAGGTGCGTCAAGCGCTGAAGCGTCTGCGCCCGCTGCGAGCAAATACTCTACAATGGTCGTGTGACCAAACTCGGCCGCAACTCGTAAAGGAGCAAAGCCGAACTCACCCCGCTGATGCAGATTAATCTCGTTTTCGACGAGCAGCTTGACCGCTTCGAGATCTCCCCAAATGCATACACAGTGAAGCGCATTATCCCCCAGTGCGTTCGTGTCATTGATTGACTCGAACGACACGGAGCCGAAGTCCGCGGTGCTCTGAATCTTTTCCAATAGCTCTCGAACCTGCGCTTTCATGATGGTTATCTGGACTTGATGTTTGAATTTCGCCTGATCAAGAAGCAGCGAAGTAGGTCGGCGCTACTTGTTGTGCGAATCACTAAGCGATTCTGACCCGGTTATGACATTCTTCCATGGCGCCCAAGGCCTGGATTAAGCGGCGACGTAGCCGTCCACATTGATACCTTGTTAGGCCGACTACCGTAATTACTCGTTATTTGTAGCCTAAAGATGGCGGGCCTTCTGGGTATTGGGGAAGCTCATCATTGATTTTCACCCACGGCTGCTTAGATGACACCCAAAAGTGCATGTCAGGCTTGAACTGCGAAGGGTCATCAAGGCTGCCGACTGTTAAGCCGATGACCCCAGCAGAAATACGTCTCGAAAAAATGCTGGCCCCACAATGAGAGCAAAAACCGCGCTCAAGAGTCTCCGAAGACTGAAATGTGCTGATCGGGCCAGAAACGGCAACATGTTCAATGCGCATGAGTACACGAGCATTGAATGCCGCGCCGATGACTTTTTGACACGCTCTACAGTGACATATTCTCTGATTCAGTGGATCAGAGGTTGTTTCATAACGCACAGCGCCACATAGGCAGCCACCGCGAAATACGGTCATTCAGAAACCTCTTTCTGTAACTGCCTAGCGCTGGAGTTAGGCGGCTTCGAAGGCGTCCGCCTTGAACGAATTAGCGCCCAGCGCGACGAGCTAATTTGGATGGATCACGTCGGTGGTGAAACACAGCGACAACGAGGAGCTCATCACCGCGGACCCGATAAACCATGGAAAACGGAAACCTGCGAAGTAGGACCCGACGACAGTTATCAGTCACAAAGGGGAACGCCTCCGGATCGCGTTCCGCCGAGGCGACTGCCGCTTCCAACGATCGCGCGAATTCAAATCCAAGCCCACGCGCCCGGCCCTCATACCAAGCCTGCGCTTCCAAGACTTCCGCCCTGGCCTGAGGCCGAAAGAGAATGCGCATCAGTGGTCGCGCTGAAATAGCTCGGAGCGAACCTGTTCCCACGGCACCGCAGAGGACGGATCCTGCTCATGCGCTTCAAGGCGGGCATGAAGCTCTTGAAGCTGGGCAGGCGACAAGGTGGCAGCCTCGGGATTTTCGGCCACGATACTGTCCCATATGTCTTCCGCCAGCTGGATTCGCTCGGCCACGGAGAGGTTTATGAAATCGGGTCTTGGCTGGCTCATAGAGGCAGTATAGACCGATGCTTTTCTGGGAGCTAACTGCTGAGCTGGCAACGAATTGGGCGGACGAAGTGGGCCGGAGCCGCTTATCACGCGAATCGTTAAATGACTCCGACGCAACTGCGAAAACTGCAATGATCGCGTAGGCTGGGATGACCATCCCAGCTTGCTTGCGGTGCCCTGTTAGGCGCCACCCCATGCTTCACACAAAGAATCATTGGCCGGCATCGGATAACTGATCTCTCGTACCAGGCCAGATGATGGCTTGTGCAAGGATGACGTTCTGACCGTTAAATGTGGCCGCAGGCGATCCATAGAGTTCGTAACCAAGCGCGAGGGCTTCAGTAACGCGGTGGCAAAATGCTGCATCATCTGGGCCGGTGAGCACACGATAAGCGGGCAAGTCGTTTGGTGGTTGTGTCATGCGCTGACCTCGATGGCGATCGTAGTGCCCTAACTTCTAGTCAACCCCAAAAATGAGGTGTTGCTCGAAGTATGCGGCGGCGATCAAGACTCCCGCAAGCCACAAATTTCCGTTTAAATCAGGCGACTAGACTTCTTTCCCACTCTATCGCAGGACGCTTGAGTGCCTTGGTTGTCAGGCGTTTTGCGAGCGATAGGGCCTTCCGCTGTGCGTCAATATTCCAATGCCCCCTGATCCACCACCGGCCATCCCTGCGCATCCCACGTCATCGGCAAAACATGCAACTTCGGCAAACCGCCATCGTTGCCATCGTAAGCATGGAAAACCAAATAATCCTTGCCATTGAAGGTATACGCACTGTTGTGCCCCGGACCGGCCCAGCGCGCGGTGCCGTGCAGCACTTCGCTACCGCCGCCTTGATCCAGCCGCCTTCCATCCTTGTCCACGTATGGCCCCTTCAAATCGCGTGAGCGGCCGACCATGATGCGATAGTTGCTCTGCATGCCGCGGCAGCAGTAGTCCCAGGACATGAAGAGATAAAACCAGCCGTTCTTGCGGAAGATGAAAGGGCCTTCCAGGGCTGCAGGTCCGGGGTCGGCATCGTCGAGCAGGACGGAGCGTTCGCGTTTGGCGATCGTGTACCACTGCTCTGGCTCAGCCAAGTGCAGACGATCTTCGCTGAGGCGCACCAGTTTCAGGCCGCCCCAGAACGAACCGAACGTCAGCCACGGCGTGCCGTCGACGTCGGTGATGAGGTTGGGGTCGATCGCGTTCCACAGGTCGCGTTGCGGTAGCGAGCGGATAAGGATGCCGTGGTCGACCCATTTGTAATTCGGGCTCGACGGATCGAGCGTCGTGTTGGTGGCCACGCCGATCGCCGAGGTGTTCTTGCCGCCTGCGGAAATGGCGTAGTACAGCGTGTAGACGCCGTTGTGGAAGGTGACGTCCGGGGCCCAGATATGGCCGTTGAAATTCGGCACTACGTCGTGCGCCCAGGCGGGAATCTTCGGGAACACCGGGGGTTCGGCCTTCCAGGTCTTGAGGTTTTTCGAGCTATAGACGGGAATGCCGGGGCCGGTGATGAACAGGTACCAGGTGTCGCCTTGTTGCGCGATGACCGGATCGTGCGCCAGCACGTCGGCGGAATAACCCTTGTGCGGTTTGGGTACGGGCGGCGCCTGCAGCATGTCGTGCTTCGGCTGATCCGCTGCGCACGCCACACTCGCGACGAGCATCAGCATGACTGCAAGCGCGCCTTTGAAACTCATGCGGTGGCTCCCGCGGACCATTCCACTTCGCGCTGCGGGCGGCCGAATACCGGCATGCCTTGCGCATCCCATGAAAGCGGATGCACGCGTGCGTGGCGATCCGCATTCCACAGCGGATCGCCTTCGATCTCGCGATAGTCGCGCGCGTGGTAAATCATCAGGTCGGTATCGCCATCGACAATGAAACTGTTATGGCCGGGGCCGAACACCTGGCGCTCGACATCGGTGACGAATACGGGCGTGGGCGATTTATGCCAGTTGCGCGCATCGAGCAGGTCCGCTTCGGCATCCGCCCACAGCAGGCCCATGGCGTAGCGTTCGTCCGTGGCGCTGGCCGAGTAGGTGATGAATGCCTTGCCGTGACGAATCAACACTGCCGGCCCTTCGTTGACCGCAAAGCCCTGCACTTCCCAATCGAGCTCCGGCCGCGTGAGCAGTACGGGTGCGGCGGCCAATGTCGTGGGTGTTGCCAAGGGTGCGATGTACAGATTGGAATTGCCGGGAATGTCGGGATGTTTTTGCGCCCACACGTAATAGTTCTGGCCACGATGGCGGAAGCTGGTGGCGTCCAGGCAGAAAGCATCGGTGCCGCTGTCGACCTGGCCGACAAACTGCCACTCGCCGGTGGTGGGATCGGCAGCCGGATTGCGCAGCGCGTACATGCGATGCTGGAACAGGCCATCCTTGATATCGCGCGACGGCGCCGCCGCGAAGTAGATGTACCAGGCGTCTTCGAAGCGATGGATTTCCGGCGCCCAGATCAGCGCACTGGCGGCGCCGCTCGCAGGTGCACGCCACAGCACGAACTCCTCCGCTGTCGCCAGTCCTTCGAGTGTCGCGGAACGACGAAGAATGATGCGGTCGTATTCCGGCACCGAGGCGGTGAAGTGGTAATGCCCATCGTGACGACCCACGAAAGGATCGGCACGGTTGAGGATGAAAGGATTGGCAAGTTTCATGGCAAGCATTCCGTGGTGCTAGGGCCAAGCAAATGCGCGCGTTGCGCGTCGGAAGCTTCGGGAACTTCCTCGACGATCTGGCCTTTGAACTGGTTGTAGTACGCATCGGTGATGCGGTAGAGGTACATCAGCCCGCCCATCAGCACATGGAACGCGCCGGGGATGATGGTAAGCATCAAGGCGATGCCGGTCAGCGTGAAATGGCTTTGCGGACGATCGGGCACGTAGTTGAACCCTGCCAGCAACCAGCCGACGATCGCGCCAGCCACGCCCATGCCGGCCTTCTGACAGAACGAGATGCCACCGAAGGCCAGGCCCGATACGCGCTTGCCCTCGCGCATATGGCCGTAGTCCACCGCTTCGGCGATCGCCGACCAGAACACCGGCGCGTGCAGGTCGACTACGAACGAGATAAGGAAATACAGCACGAAGGCCAGCGTGACGTCGCCGGGCTTCACCAGCAGGAACATCGCCACGCTCAATACGCCCACCAGCAACTGGCTGTAGCGAAACAGCTTGACCTTGCAATACACCTTGGTGATCCAGGTCGATGCCACCATGGCGAGAATCGCCGCGGTGACGCCGGTGGCCATGAACGCGGACATCATGCCGGCATTGCCGTGCAGGTAATACTTGGCGTAATACGCCGCCACCGAACCGCGAATCACGTAACCGATGGTGCCTACCACGCATACCGTCGCCAGCACCATCCATTGATCGTTGCGCAACAACAGGCGCAGTTGCTCGCGCAGAGGCTTGCGATCGACCTGATGCTGGATGCGCTCGGTGGTGCTGAAGAAGCAGAACAGAAACAACAACGCGGCCATCAAGCCCATCAGCCCCATCGCCCATTTGTAGCCATCGGCCAGGCGCGTACCGCCCCAGACCACGGCAAGCTGCGGCACCACGATGGTGACCAGGAAGGCGGCGACCTTGGCGAAGAACAGGCGGTAACCGTTTGCCGACAGGCGCTCCTGCGGATCGGCGGTGAGCACGCCGATCAGCGAGATATACGGAATGGTGACGGCGGTGAAGATCAACATCACCAGCAAGTACGTCGCATACGCCCATACCAGCTTCAGGTTGTAGCTGAGATCGGGCGTGGTGAAGGTCAGGAATACAGAGATGCCGAACGGCAACGCCATCACCAGGAAATACGGCCGATAACGTCCCCAGCGCGTGGTATGGCGGTCGGTGAACCTACCCATCATGGGATCGGCGATCGCATCGACCATGCGCACCAGGATGAACAGCAGCGCGACATCCTGAGGCTTGAGGCCATACACGTCGGTGTAGAAGAACGTGATGATCAGCATCATCGAGGAGATGACGACGTTCACCGCCATGTCGCCGGCGCCGTAGCCGAGTTTTTCGATCACGCTCAGTTTCTGGTGCTGCATGACGCTCTCCCCTTGCATGGCGCCGTCGAAAAGCCGGGCACGATCCAGGCTTTTGGATGCGTATAGCCGCTATGTTTCTTCGTTCAACACTTACCCGGTTCTGCAGCCCATAGGGGAAGACGCGACGTTTATGCCGCGGTGTAAGCCGTCTTGACGGTCGTATAAAACTCCACCGCATAGCGACCCTGCTCGCGCGGCCCGTAACTGGAACCCTTGCGGCCGCCGAACGGCACATGCGGATCGACGCCGGCGGTCGGCAGGTTGACCATCACCATGCCCGCTTGCGCATGCCGCTTGAAATGCGTGGCGTGCTTGAGCGAGTTGGTGACGATGCCGGCACACAAGCCAAAGCGAGTGTCGTTGGCCAAAGCGAGCGCGTGTTCGTAGTTGTCGGCACGCAACAGCGCCGCCACCGGCCCGAAGATTTCTTCGCGCGCAATGCGATGCTCGGGCTTCGCAGCGAACAGCGTCGGCGCAAGAAAGTGGCCGCGTGTGGCGATCTCGATGCGGTCACCGCCGAACAACAACTCGCCGCCGTCTTCGTGGCCGGCCTTGATGTAGGAAAGATCGGTTTCCAACTGCGCCAGGCTGGCCACCGGGCCGATATCGATGCCGGCCTCCAGCGGATTGCCCACCTTGATCTGCGCCAGCCGCTTGCGCATGCGTGCGGCGAATTCATCGTAGACCGCGTTTTCGACGATCAGTCGGCTGGATGCCGTGCAACGCTGGCCGGTGGAGAAATAGGCGCCGTTCACCGCGCACTCCACCGCCTTGTCGAGGTCGGCGTCCGCCAGCACCACCAGCGGATTCTTGCCGCCCATTTCGAGCTGGATCTTCAAGCCGCGCGCCGCGGCCTGCCGCAGCAAACCATTGCCGGTGGGAACCGAACCGGTGAAGCTCAATGCATCGAGCGACGGATGCTCGACCATCGCCGCACCCACGATGCGCCCCGCGCCGATCACCATGTTGAACACACCCGCCGGCAAGCCCGCGCGGCTGAGTATTTCGGCAAGCGCCCATGCGCAACCCGGCACGATCTCCGCCGGCTTGAACACCACGGTGTTGCCGTAAGCCAGTGCCGGCGCGATTTTCCATGCAGGAATCGCCAGCGGAAAATTCCACGGCGCGATGATGCCGACTACGCCGACCGGCTCGCGCGTGATTTCCACATCCACGCCAGGACGGGTCGAAGCGAGTTTTTCGCCGGGAATGCGCAAGGCTTCGCCGGCGAAGAACTTGAAGATCTGCCCGGCGCGCGCCGCTTCGCCGATGCTTTCGGGCAAGGTCTTGCCTTCTTCGCTCGCCAGCAGCCGGCCCAGTTCTTCCTTGCGCGCAAGGATTTCGCTGCCGACCGCATCGAGGATGTCCGCGCGTTGTTGCGGCGTGCTCAATGACCACTTCGGCCACGCCGCTGCCGCCGCCTCCACCGCCTGTGCGGTCAGCGCCGCGTCGGCCTGGCCGTATTCGCCTACCGGACGATCGAGGTCGGAGGGGTTTTCATCCGGCTCGCTGCCGTTGCCGGCGATCCACTGGCCGTCGATGTAGCTCTGAAAACGTTGACTCATGCTTGGGCTCCTGACGGTGACGGCGCTGCTTACAACGCGCGAATGCCGCCGAGTGCGAAGTTGGCTGCGACAGTACCCAGCGGGTTGCTCAGCGGCGCGCCGAGCGCCGGCAGATCGATCTCGAAGCGATCGCCCGGTTGCGTGCGCACGCCATCGGCAAAGCTGAGCGTGGCGGTGCCGAAGAAATGCAGGTGCACGTCGCCAGGACGGCGGTGCGCGGCGTACTTGAAATGATGGTATTCCAGGTTGGCCAGCGAGTGGCACATGTTGGCTTCGCCGGTGAGGAAGGGTTTCTCCCAGATCACCTGGCCATCGCGATGCACGCGACTGGTGCCACGCAGATCGGCCGGCAATTCACCGGTGCGCAGTTCCGGGCCGATGGCGCAGGCGCGCAGCTTGGAATGCGCGAGATACAGATAATTCTTGCGCTCGGTGACGTGGTCGGAAAATTCGTTGCCGATCGCGAAACCCAGGCGATAAGGCTGGCCGTCGTCGCCGATCACGTACAAGCCGACCAGTTCCGGCTCCTCGCCGCCGTCGAGCGCGAAATCCGGCGACGGCAATGCCGCGCCGGGCGCCACCACGATGCTGCCGTTGCCCTTGTAGAACCATTCCGGTTGTGCGCCAGGCTGGCCGTCGCGCGGGATGCCGCCCTCGACGCCCCACTGGAACATCTTCATCGAATCGGTCAGCTCGTGATCGGCTTTTTGCTTGAGCTGCTGATGCATCGCATCGCGCGCGGCGGCGCTGCCCAGATGCGTCAGGCCGGTGCCGGTGACCAGGCAATGCGCGGGGTCGGGATGATGCAGCGGGCTCAGCACGCGCTGCCGCGACAAGGCATCGCGGTAATCCACTGTTTTATCGCCCTTCTGCGCGCGCGCCGTCTGCTCGAGCGTGTGGCCCGCGGCGATCGCCGCTCGGGCCAGGTCGTACATGGAGGAGATGCCATCCAGCAAGCGCACCTGTCCGCCGTCGTCATCCACCACGCCAACGCGCGTCGCGGCGGCATCATCGAGAAGCTGGATCAATCGCATCGTGTCGTCCTACCTCGCAAGCACAGTGAGGCCGGATACGCGGGCCTGCCATGCCAGAGGCTACAGCAGGCCGGCGGCAGGCCCGGTTCTGGCTATTTTGCGATTGCAATGGATATACAACAAATATAGATTTGGAACACATCGATAGCAAAGCACGTATATCAGCCCATGCACTCCAATCCCTGGTTCGTCCGCGCGCGACTGAAGACGCGCCAGCTCATGCTGCTGATCGCCATCGACGAGGAGGGCAACATCCATCGCGCCGCCGAAGTCCTGAACATGTCGCAGCCAGCGGCGTCGAAGCTGCTCAAGGACCTGGAGGACATGCTGGGCGTACCGCTGTTCGAACGACTGCCGCGCGGCATGCGCCCGACCTGGTATGGCGAAAGCCTGATCCGCCACGCGCGCATTTCCCTCTCCAGCCTGCGCGAGGCGGGTTCGGAGATCGAAGCGCTGAAAACCGGCCAGGCCGGCAGCGTCGCCATCGGCGCCATCGCCGGCCCTTCGATGACCTTGCTGCCGAGCGCGCTGGCGCGCATTACCCGCGAGCGCCCGGACCTGCGCGTATCGCTACTGGTGGAAAGCAGCGACGTGCTGCTGGAACGGTTGGCGCAGAACCGCGTGGATTTCCTGGTGGCGCGCCTGTTTGCGCGTCACGATAAAAGCCAGCTGCTGTATGAGGCGCTGGCCGAAGAAGAGGTGTGCGCCATCGTGCGCCCGCAGCATCCGGTGCTGTCGCTGCCCAAGGTGGAACTGACCCATCTGGCCAAGGCGGACTGGATCGTGCCGCCGGTCGGCAGCGTGCTGCGCCATCGTTTCGAACTGATGTTCCAGAGCGCCGGCCTGGAGCCGCCGCGACAGGTGATCGGCACGGCGGCGCTGATGTTCCTCTCCAAGATCCTGCAGGAGACCGACTATATGGCGGTGGTGCCCACCGACGTCGCCCGCCACTATGCGGAATTCGGCATGGTGGCGGTGGTGCCGTACGAGCTGTCGTGCCGCATGGATTCGTTCGGCATCATCACCCGCCGGGACTGGCTGCTATCGCCCGCGGCGCATACGGTGTTGCAGGCGGTGAAGGCGGCGGCGGTGCAGATTTATGGGTCGGCGGTCGAGTGAGGGTTGCGTCGTTCGCTGCCACAAGCTCAGCAAAAACAGAAGGCTACCCGCGCCATGCGTGATCTTTCAGGTCACCCCACCGTCATTCCGGCGAAGGCCGGAATCTATGCTTCGTGCTGGCGATAGATTCCTCGCTCCTCAAAGCCGAGCACATCCATGTGCTCTCCCCGCGTACCGGCCTTCGCCGGAATGACGCCTTGGCTTTTTGTGGCAGCCCTTGAGCCTGTCGCTCCTGGTTAAAAGAAAAACACCCTCGCCCAAAACGAAAAGACGCACCGATAAGCATATGTATATCGATGCGGCAAATATTGTCATTTTTACCGTATCACTATGCTCTGTAGCATCGGTGGCGTAGAGCGTCTCCATCTGACAGACCGAAACGCCGCGCGCCTTTCGTCGCTGCCGCCACCGAAGGAATCCCTTTCTTTATGGGCTCACCCAAGAAGCCGTCCAGACGCAGCCAGGAATGGTTTGGCCGGGAAGGCAAGCAAGGCTTCTATTACCGCAGCTGGCTGAAAAGCTTAGGGCTACCGCACGACATGTTCGATGGCCGGCCGGTGATCGGCATCTGCAATACCTGGTCGGAACTCACGCCATGCAATGCGTCGTTCCGCGAACTGGCCGAGCATGTGAAACGCGGCGTGTATGAAGCCGGCGGTTTTCCGCTGGAATTTCCGGTGATGTCGCTGGGCGAGACCCAGGTGCGGCCCACCGCCATGCTGTGGCGCAACCTGGCCAGCATGGACGTGGAGGAATCGATCCGCGCCAATCCGCTCGACGGCGTGGTGCTCTTGATGGGTTGCGACAAGACCACGCCCTCGCTCTTGATGGGCGCGGCCAGCGTTGACCTGCCCACCATCGGCTTGTCCGGTGGCGCATCGCTGTCGGGCAACTGGCGCGGCTGCCCGGTGGGTTCGGGTACCGGCGTGATCCAGATGTCGGAGATGGTGCGCGCGGGCGAATTGAGCCAGCGCGATTTCGTCGAAGCCGAAGCCTCCATGCAGCGCTCCAAGGGCAGCTGCATGACCATGGGCACCGCCTCGACCATGGCCTCCATGGTCGAAGCGCTCGGCATGTCGCTGCCGGAAAACGCGGCGATTCCGGCCGTGGATGCGCGCCGGTTCCGCCTTGCCCATCTGACCGGCCGGCGCATCGTCGAAATGGTGAAGGAAGACCTGCGCATGTCGCGCATCCTCACCCGCGACGCCTTCGAGAACGCGATCAAGACCAATGCCGCGATCGGCGGTTCGACCAATGCCGTAATCCATCTGCTGGCGCTGGCCGGCCGCATCGGCGTGCCGCTGAGCCTGGATGATTGGGACCGCCTGGGCTCGCGCCTGCCATGCTTGGTCAATCTGAAACCGTCAGGCGAATACCTGATGGAGGATTTCTACTACGCCGGCGGCCTTCCCGCCGTGTTGCGCGAGATCTCCGAGCATCTGGCGCTGGACGCGCTTACCGCCAATGGCCGCACGCTCGGCGAAAACATCGCCGATGCGCCGTGCTGGAATCGCGACGTGATCCGTCCGCTGGCCGAACCGTTCAAGCCCGAAGCGGGCATCGCGGTACTGCACGGTAACCTGGCGCCGAACGGCGCGGTGATCAAGCCGTCGGCGGCTTCACCGCAGCTGTTGCAACACCGCGGCCGTGCCGTGGTGTTCGAGAATATCGAAGAGCTCAAGGCGCGGATCGACGACGAGGCGCTCGACATCGACGAAACCTGCGTGATGGTGCTGAAAAACTGCGGCCCGCGTGGTTATCCCGGCATGGCTGAAGTCGGCAACATGCCGCTGCCGCCGAAGCTGCTCAAGCGCGGCATCACCGACATCATCCGTATTTCCGATGCGCGCATGAGCGGTACCGCATACGGCACGGTGGTGTTGCATGTTTCGCCCGAGGCGGCGGCTGGCGGCACGTTGGCGCTGGTGCGCAATGGCGATTTCATCGAGTTGGATGTGCCGAATCGTCGCCTGCATCTGGATGTGTCGGAAGAGGAATTGGCGCAACGTCGCGCCGAGTGGAAGGCTCCCGCTTCGCCGGCACGTGGCTGGACGAAGCTTTATGTGGATCATGTGCAGCAGGCGCATCTGGGTGCCGATCTCGACATTCTGGTCGGCGGCAGCGGCGATGAAGTGGGGCGCGATTCGCACTGACACGAATAACCCCAGTAGGTTGGGTTAGCGAAGCGTAACCCAACGTTTTCGTAGCGGCATTGTTGGGCTACGCTTCGCTAACCCAACCTACGGGAAACATCAGGTGCTGTAGGTGCGATCTTTCCAACGCGAGCGAACGCCGCGCCAATAGCGGATGGCCGAACTCCAGGTCATGCCCAGATACAGCACAGCACCGAACGGCAACAGCAGCGCCCACGCCAGGCGCATGTTGTAGTAACGCAACATGGGCAGATAGCTGAGCATCATCGCGATCAGCGCGATCAAGCCCAGACGCCACGCAACCGGTGAAGCCAGCAACACAAAAGGCAGACCGTAAGCGATGGCAAACAGGATGGTTACCACCAGCAGCAGCAAGGTCGAGTAACCAAGCTGCGTAAACGCCGAACGCGCGACCATATCGTTGATCGAACCCAGGCTGCCGTAAGGACGCAAACTCACCACGCCACGACTAAGCCCCAGCCACGTGCGATAACCCGCATTCTTCACCTGCCGCGCCAGCGTGCAATCGTCGATCAACGCATTGCGCAAACTCGCGAACGCGCCTGCGCGCGCAAGCGCTTCGGTATCGACCAGGATGCAGCCACCCGCCGCCGCCGCAACCAGGCGCGAAGATGAATTGGAAACGGAAAACGGATACAGCAGCTTGAAGTAGTAGACGAACGCCGGCAGCAACAGGCGATCCCAGAAACTGGTGCGGCGCAGGTCCGCCATCAGCGAGACGAACTGGCGGTTATCGCGTTGCTTGTGCGCGAGCAATGCCGGCAGCAAACCAGGTTGCAACTGGATGTCCGCATCCAGCAGCAAGGTGATCGGCGTATGCACATGCGCCTTGCCCTGCTCCAGCGCCCATAGCTTGCCGGCCCAGCCTTGCGGCAACGGCTGGCCGGAGATCACGCGTACGTTGGGAAACGATGCGGCGATCTTGGCGGTGTCGTCGGTGGATTGATCGTCGACCACGATCATCTGCAGGCCACTGCCTTGTGCCTGCAACCCCGCCAGCGTGAGGCCGATCACGTCGGCCTCGTTGCGCGCGGGAATCAGCACGGTGATCTGGCTGAGATCGGCCGGCCCGGCATGCGGGTCGGCTTCGATGCGTTCACGCGTGCTCCAGGGCCGCCACGGTACCAGCACCAGGCCCACCCACATCAATGCCGGCAGCGATGCGGCAATCCATTCCAGTATGCCCATCGATGCTTAGACGCTTAGTGGTTCGCTTCGGTACCCGTTTCCGTGCTGCGACGCTGGATCGAGCTGATCGGAATATGGATCGCGGTGGCATCGGCGCGATTGCCGTACTTCACCGGCAGATCGGGCGCCATCGGACCATCGGTACGCGGGCCGAACATCGACACCTTCAGCGCCTTCAGCGGATGCGCGAACATGTCGTTCACCGCCGTGCCTTCGAAGCCGCAGTGCGCCATGCAGTTGTCGCACTTCGGATTGATGCCCACACCGTATTTTTCCCACTCGGTGTCTTCCATCAATTCCTTGTAGGTCTTGGCGTAGCCTTCATCGACCAGCAAGTAGCACGGCTTCTGCCAGCCGAAGATGTTGTACGTCGGGTTGGACCACGGCGTGCATTGATAGCTCTGGTTGCCCGCGATGAAGTCCACGAACATCGCCGACTGGTTGAACGCCCACTTGCGCTTGCGTTCCTTGCCGATCTTGAAGATGTCGCGGAACAGCTGCTTGCTCTCGGTGCGGCCGAGGAACACGTCCTGGCTCGGCGCATGCTGGTAGCTGTAGCCCGGCGATACGGTGATGCCTTCCACGCCCAGTTCCATCGCATAGTCAAAAAAGTCGGCGACTTCTTGGGGTGTCTCGTTGTTGAACAGCGTGCAGTTCACCGTCACGCGGAAGCCTTTCGACAGCGCGAGCTTGATCGCCGCCACGGCCTTATCGAATACGCCGTCCATGCACACGGACTTGTCGTGCTGCTTCTCCAGACCATCCAGATGCACCGACCAGGTGAAGTACGGCGAGGGCTTGTACTCGTCGATGTGCTTGGGCATCAGGATCGCATTGGTGCACAGGTACACGAATTTCTTGCGCGCCACGATGCCTTCGACGATCTTCGGCAGTTCCTTGTGGATCAGCGGCTCGCCGCCGGGAATCGACACGACCGGTGCGTCGCACTCGTCCACTGCTGCCAGCGCCTGCTCGACGCTCATGCGCTTTTGCAGGATTTCCTTCGGCTGGTCGATCTTGCCGCAACCGGCGCAAGCGAGATTGCACTGGAACAGCGGCTCCAACATCATCGCCAACGGGTAGCGCTTCTGACCGCTCAGCTTCTTCTTGAGGATGTATTGAGCGATCGTGGTTTGCTGAATAAGAGGGATACCCAAGGGACTTCTCCGGAATGTCTGGACGCCTTTACCGCACGGCGCCTGAAAATCTTACCTGTTCAGTACAGTATAAGTCACTCGAACGTCAGCCACGGTCCTGGCTGCGTCCGGCCGTTAACCTTTGAGCACCTCGGGGTGCTCGCGGCGAATCCGTTCCCACTCGATCTTGAACCAGGGCGTGAAGGCCTCAGGCTTGGCCGCGATTTCCGCGTCCAGCGCGTCCGGCGCGATGTAGCGCAGGCCCGAAATCTCGTTGATGTTCACCGTCGGCGCATCATCGCTGCGACCCGCGTAGACCCAGCACAGTTCATGCTCGGCGCCGTCCGCATCGAACTGCGCCTGGTATTGGAACTTGAACAGATACGTGAGCGGACAGGCCAGCCCGAGTTCTTCCTTCAGGCGGCGATGGATGGCGGTATCGACGGTTTCGCCGCGGCGCGGATGGCTGCAGCAGGTGTTCGACCAATAACCTGGCCACAAACGCTTGCCCGGCGCACGCTGCTGCAGCAGCAGTTCGCCCTTCGCGTTGAACACGAACAGCGAGAACGCGCGATGCAGCGTGCCTTTGCCGACGTGCGCGGAAGCCTTGTCGAGGAAACCGATCTCGCGATCGTCGCTGTCGACCAGCACCAGCGGCTCGTCGTCGAACGACACCACTTCGTTGGAATCGCGCCAGTCCTGGCGCTCGAGTTCTGTGTTATCCAATGTCGACCTCCATCGCCTGGTAGCCGGCATCGCGAATCGACGCGGCCACCTTTTCGCGGTTCTGCGGGCACAGCGCGACGATCGAACCGCCGCCGCCACCGCCCGTGAGCTTGGCGCCGAGTGCGCCGTGTTCGCGTGCGATCTGCACCAGTTCTTCCACCTCCCAGCTCGACACGCGCAGCGCGTTGAGCAGGCCGTGGCAGATGTTCATCAAATCACCGAGGCGTTCCAGATCGTACTGCTGCATCGCTTCCACGCCTTGCAGCGTGAGCGCGTCGATCTGCTGGAAGATGCCGTCGTACAGCGCCGGGTTGCGCTGCCATGCGGTGCGCACCTTGCCGACCGTCACCGCGGTGAGGCTTTCCTTGCCGCTGATGCCGATCACCAAGGGAATGCGCTTGGGCAGATGCAGCTCGCGCACCATCGGCGCTTCGCCCTTCTTGCCGGCGCGCTTGTACAGCAGCGGCTTACCGTAGGTGGCAACCGTGTTGTCGATGCCCGAGGCCGAACCGTGCGCGACTTCCTCGCAACGGAATGCCAGTGCGTTGATCTCCTCGTCGGAGAGGCCGAGCTTGTAATGCTGATCGAGCGCGCGGATCACCGCGACGGCCATCGCGGCCGAACCGCCCAGGCCCATCGCGCGCGGCACGTTGGGGAACACTTCGATGCGCATCGAGCGATCGGTCAGCTGCAGCTCGTCGAAGATGATGCCTAGCGAACGCTGGAACGAATCGCGGTGCGCCGGATCACGATGCAGGCGGTATTCCACGCCCCAGCGCGGGATGAACATGTCCACGCCGCCGGACTTCGTATCCTGCGCCACCGCGCGGACGGCCAGCGGTACGGGTGCGGCCACGGCATGGCTGCCGTACACCACCGCGTGCTCGCCGAGCAGAATGATCTTGCCGTGACCGCAGGCGCGATGATCCACCGACGGTTGCTCGATGGTAGTCAGCGGCACGCCGCGCGACTCCTTGCGCACCTGTTCGACAATCTCCTGCGCTTTCCAGATCTTGATCTCGCCGGTTTCCACGAGGCGCTCCACGACCGTATCGAAAATTTCCGGCGTGGCGCCTGCCGCCACGGCAACGCTGCGTGCATGCAGCGTCATGTGACCCTGCTGGATGCCTTCGGTAACCAGCGCGCGCAAGGCGGAGAAGTTCTGCGCCAGGCCGACCGCGCCCATGATTTCAGCCAGTTCGCGCGCAGTCTTCACACCGAGCAGGCGCAGGTTGAGCGCGACGGTGGCGTTCGACTGCAGCGGGCCGCCGACGGTGCCGACCTTCATCGGAATGTCGAGCTCGCCGATCAGCTCGCCCTTCTCGCCCTTGTACCAGCGCGTGAGCGAGGTGTAGCGACCGCCGCGTGCGGCATACGCATGCGCGGCCGCTTCGATCGCGCGCCAGTCGTTGCCGGTGGCGAGCGCGACGGCGTCGACGCCGTTCATGATGCCCTTGTTGTGCGTGGCCGCGCGGTACGGATCGATGCTGGCGAACTCATTCGCGAGCACGATGCCGTCACGCACTTCCTCGCCTTCGAAACCCTTGCCGGTGAGCTGGTCGGCGGGAATCACGCAACGCGCACGCACCATCGACCGATCGGTGAGATTGGAAAGAATGCGCAAGAAAACCCGGCCGCCGGTCATCGTTTCCACCAGCGAGGCGATGCCTTCGCACATGGTGTTGACGAGGTTGGCGCCCATCGCGTCGCGCGTGTCGACCAGAAGATGCAGCACCAGCATGTCGCCGCCTTCGGGGCGCGGATGCACGTGTACTTCCAGATCCTGCGCACCGCCACCGCGCGCCACCATCTGCGGATGCAGGCTGTTGGCGAGGTTGAGCAGTTCGTCCTTGCGCTGGAGCAGCGCGGCCTTGGCGTGCGCCAGATGCGGCACGTCCACCACCTGCACCTGGCCGATCAATACCGGCTCGGTGCTTTCCACCGTGAAGCCGCCGGTGCCGCGCACCAGCTTGGCCGCCGACGACAGCGCCGCGACGATGGAGGGTTCTTCCACCACCAGCGGCACGATGTAGTCGCGGCCGTTGACCAGGAAGTTGAGACCAAGACCCACCGGCAAGCCCATCACGCCGACGACGTTCTCGATCATCTTGTCGGCTTTGTGGATCTTCAGCGTGTGCTCGCCGGAGACCAGCGCCTGATAATCCTCGGCCGATAACCAGCCACGCTCATGGATGATGCGTACGCGATCGGATACCGACAATTTGTAGAAAGCGGGAAACCGGGACCGTTCGGCACTCGAAGATTCGGCGCTCATAAGCCTTAAGCACTCCGTGATAGGTCGAAAGTCACAGACCCTGGCGTCACGGCGTTGCAAGCGGCACGGATGCCATGACGTAGGGTGGGGGCTGTGATCACGTCAATGTCCTTGCGGGGGAAGAAGCCGCATCCGTGCGCATATGGCAACTCACCCCATGGGAATCAAGCCCCAGGGGAACGACGTGCATACCAGCCGAGACAATGACGCGTTCAAATGTCGCCAACCTTTCCGCGTCCTCGGCGAAAACCACGCCGAAGTCACCGCCGGCGCCGCAAGGCTTATAGCTGACATCGGTGCCGGAAGCCATACCGGCGAGCTCTTTTTGTGCGGGGGAATAGATTTCCAGACCGCATGCGGCGCCGAAACGCTGCAGGCCGCGCGCATAATCTTTTGTAAGGCCGATGAAAGACGGCAGATCCCGCCGCTTCAACGCATCGATCGCCGCCGCCGAAACCAAGCCCAGTTCGCGCATGTGCGCGTCGTAGTCCTGAGCATGGCTTTGCCGCCATTGCGCCAGATGCTGCAACGACTGGTTGGTGGATACCGACTGGCCCGACCATACGAACAGGCAGTGCAGGCCGTCCGTCGAAAGGGTTTCATACGTGGGCTCGCGCGTAGCGCCAACAAGCTGATAGCCGATCAAGCCGCCCGCCACGCTGGCCGCCACGTCGACGCCACTGCCGCGGCCGCCTTGCCAATCGCCATGCATGTGCAGCAGCCGGCGCATCCATTGCGTGCGATCGGTGATCACATCGCCGTGGCCGGCATAGGTCGCCAGTGATGAGGCAAGCGCCACGGTCAAGGCCGCACTGGAACCCAACCCGAGTTTGGATACGCCATCGGCATGAAAGAAGCCGGAGGTATCCAGGTACAGATCGAATCCTTTTTCCGATACCGGCGCGAGACCTTCGCGCAGCATGCCGTGCCAGACATGATCGACCAGCGTCAGCTTGGCCTTGCTTGCCTCATCGCACTGCCATTGCCACTGGCCGTTATCACTCGTGAGCGCACGCGCGCTGGGAATGCCGAGATCCGGCGCATGCACGTCGCAGACATGATCTTCGCGCGACACGATCCGCACCTGGGCGCGGCGATCGACCGCCTGCACCAGGGCGCGCGCACCTTCCAGTACCGCGTAATCGCCCAGCAGAACCAGCTTGGCGGGAGCGCTGGCGACGACTTCCATCAGGCCTCCACCAGGTCCGTAGCGATCGCGCGCGCGCCTTCGCCCAGGCCGGTATCGAGCACTTCGAGCACGCCGGGCACATCGCGCAAAGCGGCCTTCACCTGTTCGATCGCCGATGGCGCGCAAACCGCTTTCACCTGCGGGCCGGCATCGACGGTGAAAAACACCGGCACGCCTTGCTGACGCAACGCACGCAGGCGATGCATGCATTCCACGGTGGCGCCGTTCCAGTACAGCAAGCCCGGCTGCGCGGCCAGCGCCAGCGCATGCATCTTCAGGCAGCTGTATTCGGAGATCTGCGCCAGCGCATCGAAATCGCGCGCAAGCACGGCGTTGCGCGCCACGCTCAAATCCGCCTCTTGCGTATCGATCCACGCGGATTGATACGGCGAGGTCTCGGCGGTGCGACGCATGCCTTCGGTGGAACCCACCTGCTTGGCGGCGGTGGAGGTGATCGCCACCGCCACGCGCAAGGGCCATGCGTTGGCGTCCAACACCGGACGCGCCACCGAATCGGTGCCATCGGCAAGCTTGCCGTGCGCCCATTCCACATAGCCGCCGAAAATGGAGCGCGCGGCCGAACCGGAACAACGGCGCGCCAGCACCGATTGCTCGTCCAGGCTCAGGTTCAACCCCAATGCGCGCGCACCGGCATGCACCAGGGCGGCAAAGCCCGATGCCGATGAAGCCAGGCCTGCGGCAGTGGGAAAGTTGTTGCGGCTCGCCACATTGGCGCCATAGTCGACGCCGGCGCGCGCGCGCAGCAGGTCCAGGCATTTGCTGATACGCCGGGTTTCGGCGTCATCACTGCGGCCGTTGAGGCTGGCCCGATCCTCTTTCTGGCCGGGCACGAACTGCACGTCGGTGCGCGTCCACAGGCTTTCCAGCGTGATGGAGAGCGAACCGACCACCGGCAGGTTCAGCGCGGCATCGCGCTTGCCCCAGTACTTGATCAAGGCGATGTTGGGTTGCGCCTGGGAGGCAGCACGCAATTCACCGGATGCATCGGTGCGTGGTTCGCGGTTCATGATGTCTCGCTGGGGAAAGGAAACTTTGTATTCCGGCCGGTTACTTGCCCGGCGCGTCCGGCACGAAGGGCAGTTGTCCTGGCGCGGCTGGCCGCATGGTGACGCGGGTCCACACGGTGCTGCCGCCGAACAGGCTGATGCCGATGTAGCCATGCAGCTGCAACCGGTCCGGGCCGCGCAGCCGAACCCAGCAATTATAGGTGCGGCCGTCGTCCGAGTTATAGACGCGGCCGCTTTTCCATTTCTTATTTGCCGGATCGAACTTCAGTCCCGTAAGCAAACGCAGCCCTGTCAACGGCCGGGAACGCAAGGCCGGGTCGGGATTGTGGCGGTCGGTGACGATCTTGCCGTTGAGTTCGGGGCCATCTTCGGGCCCATAGGTGTCGTGCAACTGCCACAGGATGGTGCCCTGGTATTCGTCGCCGACCTGCTCGATGCGGATGACGGCGTCATGGCTTTCCACCAGCCAGTCGCCCACGATGGCCGAAGGTGTGGGCACGTAAGAGTCGGCCGCATGCGCCGCAACGCTCAGCAGCAAACAGGCCAATGCGCTCAGCCAGGCACCCTTTTTCATCGCAAACCCTCTTGCATCATCGCGAGCCAGGCCTCATATGTGCGCGCTTCGTGTCGACGCATTCCCGGTAGCATAAACGTCTATGTCCTCGAACTGGTTGCTCGACACCCTCCACGCAGTGGGCATCGCGCTGGCATTTGCCGCGGCAGGCTATGCCTGCGTAGCGCTATGGGCGGTGATGAAAGGATCACGAAAGCCGCAACGAGTTCCGCAAGACGCTACCCCGCCCCGCCCCGCCAGCGTGCTCAAGCCGCTGCATGGTGCCGAACCCAGGCTGTACGAGAACCTGCGCAGCTTCTGCCGGCAGACGCATCCGGAGTACCAGCTGGTGTTCGGGGTGCGCGATCCGGAGGACCCGGCGATCGCCGTGGTGGAGCGCCTGCGGGCGGAATTTCCGCAGCGTTCCATCGCCATGGTGGTCGATTCACGCGTGCATGGCGCGAACTTCAAGGTCAGCAATCTCATCAACATGCTGCCGCATGCACAGCACGATCTGCTGGTGCTGGCCGACGCCGATATCCACGTCGGCCCGGATTACCTGACGCGCGTCACCGCGCCGCTGGCCGACTCCGGCGTGGGCATCGTCACCTGCCTCTACTACGGCATTCCCGGGCCCTCGCTGTGGTCGCGGCTTGGCCGTCTATTCATCGACGACTGGTTCGCGCCTTCGGTACGGCTTTCGCATGCCTTCGGCTCCACCCGCTTCGCGTTCGGCTCCACCATCGCCCTGCGCCGCGACACCTTGCAATGGATCGGCGGGTTCGAAGCGCTGCGCGACATCCTGGCCGACGATTTCTGGCTGGGCGAGCTCACCCGCCGCGCCGGTCTGCGCACGGTGCTGTCGGATGTGGTGGTCGGCACGGAAGTAAGCGAAAGCAAGCTGAAAGATTTGTGGTCGCATGAATTGCGCTGGCTGCGCACCATCCGCTCGATCGCGCCGTCCGGTTTCGCCATGACGTTCGTGTGCTTTACCTCGCCCTTGCTGTTGCTGGGGCTGGCCCTGGCGCCGGGCGCGTTCACATTGGGGCTCGCCATGCTCGGTGGCGCCGCGCGGGTTTTGCTACACTTTTTGCAGCGGCGCATCAGCGATCAAGCCTTCGCCTGGCATGAAGTCCTGTTGATTCCCCTCCGCGACGCCTTATTGCTGATGGAATGGGCAGCCGCCCTCGCCGGTTGGCAGGTAAGATGGCGCGGTCAAGTACTGCATGCACGTGGCGACGGTTCAGCGCCGTAAACTGTTCGACTGGTTGAATATCTGAACTATCTGCTGTCCCCGGGCATTGAACGCCCCCGCAGGAGTCATCCGTAATGAAAACGCTTTTTCTGCAAGCTCCTTCCTTCGATGGCTTTGATGGCGGCGCGGGTTCGCGCTACCAGGCCAAACGCGAAATCAAGAGCTTCTGGTATCCCACCTGGCTGGCCCAGCCGGCCGCGATGGTGCCCGACTCGCGCGTGCTCGACGCGCCCGCCGACGAGATCTCGGTGGAAGACAGCCTGAAGATCGCCGAGGGCTACGACCTGGTGATCATCCACACCAGCACGCCGTCGTTCCCCACCGATGCGAAGTTCGCCGAGCTTTTCAAGGCGCGCAAGCCGAACGTGCTGATCGGCCTGGTCGGCGCCAAGGTGGCGGTCGATCCCACCGCTTCGCTCACCGCTTCGCCCGCGATCGATTTCGTGGCGCGCGAAGAGTTCGACTACACCTGCAAGGAAGTGGCCGAAGGCCGTCCGTTCGAAAGCATCACCGGCATCAGCTACAAGCTGGCCGACGGCAGCGTGCAGCACAATCCGCCGCGCGCGATGATCGAGAACATGGACGACCTGCCGTTCGTGGCACCGATCTACAAGCGCGACCTCACCATCAACAACTACTTCATCGGCTACCTCAAGCACCCGTACGTGTCGATCTACACGGGTCGCGGCTGCCGCTCCAAGTGCACCTTCTGCCTGTGGCCGCAGACCGTCGGCGGCCATCGCTATCGCACGCGTTCGGCCGCGAACGTGCTGGCCGAGGCGAAGTGGATCAAGGAGAACATGCCGGAAGTGCGCGAGCTGATGTTCGACGACGACACCTTCACCGACAGCTCCAACATGGAGCGCGTGCACGAGATCGCGCGCGGCCTGGGCGCGATGGGCTGGACCTGGTCGTGCAACGCCAAGGCGAACGTGCCGTACGAGTCGTTGAAGATCATGAAGGAAAACGGCCTGCGCCTGTTGCTGGTGGGTTATGAATCGGGCGACGACCAGATCCTGCACAACATCAAGAAGGGCCTGCGCACCGACATCGCGCGCCGCTTCACCGAAGACTGCCGCAAGCTGGGCATCACCATCCACGGCACCTTCATTCTCGGCCTGCCGGGCGAGACGAAGGAAACGATCGAGAAGACGATCCAGTACGCCAAGGAAATCAACCCGCACACCGTGCAGGTGTCGCTGGCCGCGCCGTATCCGGGCACCTCGCTGTACAAGCAGGCGGTCGAGAACGGTTGGCTGAAAGAAAACGAAGCGGTCAACCTGGTCAACGACAAGGGCGTGCAGCTCGCGTTGATCGAATACCCGCATCTGTCGAAGCAGGAAATTTTCCACGGCGTGGAAAAGTTCTATCGCGCCTTCTACTTCCGCCCGTCGAAGATCTGGGAAATCGTCAAGGAAATGCTGACGAGCTGGGAGATGATGAAGCGCCGCCTGCGCGAAGGGGTGGAGTTCTTCCGCTTCTTGCGGGCGCACGAAGCTTAATCCGCTTCCCCAATTTGGGCATGGGTAATCGCGATGCTCAATTTCCCTGGTCGTCATTCCCGCGCAAGCGGGAATCCAGCTTGCTTTAATGCAAGGCGAACATGGATTCCCGCCTTCGCGGGAATGACGGCCGGGCAAGGTTGAGCGCCGCGCAGATGTCCCTATGAATGCCCCGATGAATTCACCTTCCGTACCCGCCACAGCGCAGACACGCCCACGCCTGATCGTCACCGCCGACGATTTCGGCCTGCACGAAGCCGTCAACGATGCCGTCGAACGCGGCTATCGCGACGGCGTGCTGCGTGCCGCCAGCCTGATGGTGGCCGCGCCGGCGGTGGCCGATGCGGTGGCGCGCGCCGCGCGCAATCCCGGTCTTGCGGTTGGTCTGCATCTGGTGTTGGCCGATGGCCGCGCGATGCTGCCGCCTACGCGCATTCCCGATCTGGTCGATGCGCAAGGCATGTTCGATTCGAACATGGTGCGCAACGGCTTTCGCTTCTTCTTCCTGCCGCACGTGCGCCGCCAGCTGGCCGATGAAATCCGTGCGCAGTTCGAAGCATTCGCGGCGACCGGCTTGAAGCTCGATCATGTCAATGCGCACAAGCATTTCCATCTGCATCCGACCATCCTTACGCTGATGCTCACCATCGGTCGTGAATTTGGTCTGCGCGCGATCCGTCTGCCTTCGGAACCGGGCATGGGACCATGGCTGCGTCCGTGGCTGGCGCTGATGCGCGCACGACTCGACCGTGCCGGCGTCGGCTACAACGATCATGTGTTCGGGTTGCGGCACAGCGGCGGCATGGATGAAGCGGTAATGCTCGACATCCTGCGCGACTTGCCGGATGGCCTGTCGGAGGTCTATCTGCACCCCGCTTCGCACGGGCACATCACCGAGAGCATGGCCGATTACCGGCATGCGGACGAACTCGCCGCGCTGCTCTCCCCGCGCGTGCGCCAAACCATCGCCGAGCGCTATCACCTGTGCGACGGCTTCGCAGACCCGGTCGCCGTCGCATGAGCATGAAGCTGATCAGTTACATCGCCGGCCTGCTCGGCCTCGGCGTCGCCATCGCGCTGGTGGCGCATCAAGGCTGGGGCGAAATCGTCACGGCGATCGATCATGCCGGCTGGCCGCTGCTGTGGCTGCTGCCGTTCCATATCCTGCCGCTGCTGTTCGACGTGATCGGCTGGCGCGTGTTGATTGCGCCGCGCGATCCGCACCGGCAAGCCACGTTGCCGTTCCTGTTCTGGGTGGCGGCGATCCGCGAAGCCAGCAATCGCCTGTTGCCGGTGGCGAACATCGGCGGCGAGATCATCGGCATTCGCCTGGTGAAATGGCGCGGCATCGGCGGCGCCGCTGCGGCGGCGAGCGTGATCATGGAAGTGCTGCTCACGCTGGTGAACCAGTATCTGTTCACCGCGCTGGGCATCATCCTGCTGATCGAGCTGACGCAGAGCATCAGCGCGTTCAGCACGGTGATTTCCGCGCTCGCCGCCAGCCTGCCGCTGCCGATCTTCCTGATCATCATCCTGCGCCATGGCAAGGTGTTCTCGCGCCTGGAGGGCTTCGCCGAAAAATTGCTGGGTGGGCGCTCCAAGCTCACCGAGCTGATCGACGGCACCAACCTCGACCAGGAAATCCGCGAGCAGTATTCGCGTCCGCTGCGTTTGATGGCTGCCACCGGCTGGCAGTTCATCGGCTACGTGGTGGGCAGTTTCGAAACCTGGCTTGCGCTGCATCTGCTCGGCTACCCGATCAGCATATGGGACGCGATCGCGATCGAAGCCGTCACCCAGGCGCTGCGCCATATCATCTTCGTAGTGCCGGCCGGCCTGGGCGTGCAGGAAGGCGGGCTGGTGCTGTTCGGCAACATGATCGGCCTGCCGCCGGAAGCGAGCGTCGCGCTGTCGCTGGTCAAGCGCATGCGCGAAGTGGCGTTCGGCGTGCCGGCATTGATTTCCTGGCAATGGGCCGAGACACGCAGGCTTTACGCAGGCTCCGCCGCTCGCGTCAGCGCTCCATCTGAAGAGAACCATTGATGACGTTCGAACACGACGCTTTTGATCCGGAAGCATTGGTGCCCGGCTTCCACGAGCCGGTGCTGCCGCAAGGCGAGCCGGACGCGGCCACCATCGCCGCCTCGGAGACGCGCACGCGTCATTGGTCGAGCAATCAGGCTGGTCGCATCAAGTACGGCTCCGACGCGCACAAGCAGATGATGTGCCGCATGTTCGAGGAAACCTTCAATCCCTATCGGCCGTCGGTGCTGAAGTGGCCGACGCTGGACGACGCGGCCCTGCATCGCATCACCTCGCTGCCGATCTGGGACATTGCCGTGCAGACCGAGGGCAAGGCGCGCCTGCGCATGGCCGCGTATGCGCGCACGGTTCCCGATGCGCAGATGCGCAACGCGCTGGCGCAGAACGCGTGGGAAGAAAACCGTCACAAGGAAGTGCTGTCCAAGATGGTGCAGCACTACGGCATTCCGCTGGTGCCGGAGCCGCCCTACGAATATCCGCAAGACCCGGAATGGTCATACCTGGTCACCGGCTACAGCGAATGCATCGACAGCTTCTTCGCCTTCGGCCTGTTCAAGGTGGCGCATGACTCGGGCCTTTTCCCGCCCGAACTGATCGACACTTTCGAGCCGGTGATGCAGGAGGAATGCCGCCATATCCTGCTGTTCGCCAACTGGGTGGCGTGGCATCGGCGCAACCTCAATCTGTTCCAGCGCATCGCCTTCGAATGGAAGGTGTTCCGCGTGTGGTGGTTCCTCGGCATGGAACGCATGGAGCTGGCCAAGAGCCTGGATGCCGACGGCAACGAGCACGCGCAGGACAACAACTTCACCGTCACCGGCGCGCAGTCGATGACGGAAAAGGAGTTGAGCGTGGCGGAGCTGATGGCCACCTGCCTCAGCGAAAACGACCGGCGTTTCTCAGGCTACGATCCGCGCCTGTTGCGGCCGACGACGATGCCGTTTCTGGTGAAGTGCGCGTTGCCGGTGCTCAGGTTTTTCGAGCGCCGCAAGAAATAGGTTGGGGTGCAAACCCCAACGGGCGATGTGCATGGCGATGTGGGGTTTGCACCCCAACCTACGCAGCCCTGTTGGCGATTTCCGATTCCCGGCTCTTGAACCACCGTACCGCATCTTCCAGCGCCAGCCGCGCCGGACGCGCCGTATAGCCCAGCTCGCGCTGCGCCTTTTCGCTGGTGAAAAACATGCGCTTCTTCGACATGCGCACTTCCTCCACCGTGGCGATCGGCGGCATGCCGGTCACGCGCGCCCACGCTTCGGCAACGTAAGCCACCGGCATCACGGCGGCATGCGGCAGGCGCACCTTCGGCGGCGAGCGGCCGGCGATGTCGGCGATCTCGGTAAGCACTTCGCGCAGGCTCATGTTGAAGCCGCCGAGGATGTAGCGTTCGCCGACCACGCCGCGCTCGTAAGCCAGCCAATGGCCTTCGGCCACGTCTTCCACGTGCACGATGTTGAGGCCGGTATCCACGTAGGCAGGCAGGCGTCCGGCCATCGCGTCGCGCACGATGCGGCCGGTGGGCGTGGGTTTCACGTCGTGCGGGCCGATCGGTGTGGACGGATTGACGATCACCACCGGCGTGCCTTCGTTCGCGAACTGCCTGGCCACTTCCTCGGCCAGGAACTTGGAGCGCTTGTAGTGGCCGATCATGTCGTCCACCGTCACCGGCGTGGTTTCGCTACCGGGCGTGCCGTCCTTCGGTATGCCCAGCGTGGCCACGCTGCTGGTGTAGACGATGCGCTTGACGCCGACGCGCCTGGCCGCTTCCAGCATCGCGCGCGTGCCGTCGACGTTGGCGCGATAAAGCTCCGACGGATCGGGCGCCCACAAGCGATAATCGGCGGCGACGTGGAACAGCGCATCGCAGCCGTCGCACGCGGGCAGCAGGCTCTGCGGCTTGGTCAGGTCGCCTTCGGCCACTTCCACGTCCAGGCCCTGCAGATTGCGGCGATCCGAACCCGCACGCGCCAAGACGCGCACACGGTGGCCATCGCGCAGCAGGCGGCGCGCCACGGCCGAACCGACGAAACCGGTGGCTCCGGTCACCAGCGCCCTCACGACGCAATCACCCTATGGAGGGACCACGACACACGGGAAACGACCTGCGCGGTCGAAGAAGTTGGGATGGTCATCCAGCGATTATGGATGAAAATCGGGCGCGGATGCGCCGCCGTTTTGCCGACATCCTTTCATCAACATTTCAACCAATCGGGTCCGAAAAGCATCATCCAGAGCGATGCGGACTTGTTCATGCACCTTCTGTGCTTCAGCATATTGCGATGCCCACCCCACCCCGCCAGCCCCGAGCCAGCCGCATTGTGCGCATTTTCCCCCAACCTTCCGCCTACGTGGACGTCACGCATGGGACCGACCTGTCGGAATCGCACCCGTATGGGTGTGACATAATTCCGGCGATCGAGGCATACCCATGATCGAATTGAACAACGCCACCGCCGGCAACGGACGCGGGAAGGCCGATACCTACCAGGACGCGATCCTGCCGAAGGTGTCCCGGACTTTTGCGCTGACCATCCCGCAGCTTCCGCCGCAGCTGCGGCGCGCCGTCGCGAACGCCTATCTGCTGTGCCGTATCGCGGACACCATCGAAGACGAGCCGGCGTTGTCGGCCGAGCAGAAGCGCGCGTTCGAAAACGCGTTCGTCGATGCGGTCACCGGCGATGCCGATGCGCAGGAAGTGGCAGACGAGGTCGCGCCGCTATTGTCGGCCAGCACCTTGGAAGCCGAACGCGACCTGATGCAGCAACTGCCGCTGGTGCTGGATGTGACCCGCAGCCTTTCGCCGCCGCAGCAGGCGTCGATCGTGAAGTGCCTGCGCATCATGTCGCACGGCATGCACGATTTTCAGCGCAAGGCCGGCCTGCAGGGTCTGCCCACGTTGCACGACCTGGACCGCTACTGCTACTGCGTGGCCGGCGTGGTCGGCGAGATGCTCACCGAGCTGTTCGTGGATTTCGAACCACTGTTGGCGCCCCATCGCAACACCATGCTGCGCCTGGCGGTGTCGTTCGGCCAGGGCCTGCAGATGGTCAACATCCTCAAGGACCAATGGGAAGACCGCACGCGCGGCGCCTGCTGGCTGCCGCAGGACATGTTCGCGCGCCATGGTGTGAAGCTCGCCACGCTTGAGGCCGGCAAGCAGAACGCCGGCTACGCGGCCACCATGTCCGAGCTGGTCGGTATCGCGCATGCGCATCTGCGCCAGGCGCTGGAATACACCTTGCTGATTCCCACCAAGCACGCGGGCATTCGCCGCTTTTGCCTATGGGCGATCGGCATGGCGCTGCTGACGCTGCGTAATCTGCAGCACAATCTCGATTTCTCCGCCGGCACGCAGGTCAAGATCTCGCGCAAGGCAGTGGCGCGCACGATCCTGCTAACGCGTGTGCTGGGCAAGTCGAACGCAGGCCTGCGCTGGTTGTTCGCGATGACCGCGCGCGGCCTGCCGCTGACGCCGCTGACCGCGGAATGGAGCGAGCCTTCCACCCCGGCCCGCACCTGGCCCAAGCGCTCCATCCCGCACATTGCCGATGTCGCCTGGCGCGAACCGGCCGATGTACAGGAAGTTCACCACCGATGAATCCGTTTAGGCCAAAGACCGCTACCGTCGCTACTGCCGATCTTTTCCAGCCTGCCGAAAGTAGTTCCTTGGACCAGGCGATCGAGCGCGGCCGTGCAGCCTTGCTGGCGCAGCAGCATCCCGACGGGCACTGGTGCTTCGAACTGGAATCCGACTGCACGATCACCGCCGAATACATCCTGATGATGCATTTCATGGATGACATCGACGACGTGCTGCAGGAAAAAATGGCGCGCTACCTGCGCGCCACGCAAGTGAAAGACACGCATGGCGGCTGGCCGCAGTACCACAGTGGCGACATCGACCTGTCGTGCACGATCAAGGCCTATTACGCGCTGAAGGCGGCGGGCGACGATCCCGAAGCCGAGCACATGCGCATCGCGCGCAAGGCGATTCTCGCGCTGGGCGGCGCGGCGAAAGCCAACGTGTTCACGCGCATCCTGCTGGCTTTGTTCGAGCAGGTGCCGTGGCGCGCCACGCCATACGTGCCGGTGGAAATCATGCTGCTGCCGCGCTGGTTCTTCTTTCATATCGACAAGATGTCGTACTGGGCGCGCACGACGCTGGTACCGCTCACCATCCTGTGTTCGCTCAAGGCGAAGGCGGCCAATCCGCGCAAGGTGCATATCCGCGAGCTGTTCGTTACGCCACCGGAGCAGGAGCGCCACTACTTCGTGCGTGGCGGCCTGTTGAATCGCACCTTCCTGGCGGCGGACAAGATCGCCCGTACGATCATCGATCCATTCATTCCAAAACGGGTGCGCCAGCGTGCGGTGAAGAAAGCTGTCGATTGGTTCATGCCGCGCCTCAATGGCGAAGACGGCATCGGCGCGATCTTCCCGCCGATGGTCAACAGCCTCGAGGCGATGGCGCTGCTCGGCTATCCAAAGGATCACCCGGCGCGCGAAACCTGCCTGCGCTCGATCCAGAAGCTGGTGGTGCAGCGCGACGACGGCACCGCGTACTGCCAGCCCTGCGTGTCGCCGGTGTGGGACACCGTGTGGAGCGCGCTGACCCTGATGCACACCAGCGACGATGCGCAGACGCAGGGCGCGATCGACCAGTCGATCGACTGGCTGGTGTCCAAGCAGGAATTCGAACTCAAGGGCGACTGGGCCGTGCGCGCGCCGAACCTGGCGCCGGGCGGCTGGGCGTTCCAGTACAACAACGCGTACTACCCGGACATCGACGACACCGCCGTCGCCGCCGCGCTGCTGCACATCCAGGATCGCCGCCGCGGCGAACCCGGCCGCCATCGCATGAACACCGATCGCGCGGCGGACTGGATGGTCGGCCTGCAATCGAAGAACGGCGGCTTCGCCGCGTTCGATGCGGACAACACCTACTACTACCTCAACGCGATTCCGTTCGCCGACCATGGCGCCCTGCTCGATCCGCCGACGGAAGACGTGTCCGGTCGCGTCGTCGCGGCATTGGGTGTGTTGGCGCGTCCGCAGGATCGTGAATCGCTGCGCCGTTGCGTCGACTATCTGCGCTCCACACAGTTGGAAGACGGCAGCTGGTGGGGCCGCTGGGGCAGCAACTACATCTACGGCACCTGGAGCGTGCTGGCCGGCCTCGCGCTGGCGGGCGAGAATCCGCAACAGCCGTACATCCGCAAGGCGGTGCAATGGCTGCGCGCCTGCCAGAACGCCGATGGCGGCTGGGGCGAGACCAACGACAGCTACATCGATCCGGCCTTGCGCGGCAGCAACCACGGGGTCAGCACGCCGCAATCCACCGCATGGGCCTTGCTGGCGCAGATGGCGGTGGGCGAAGTGCATTCGGAATCAGTGCGTCGCGGCATCGATTTCCTGGTCGCGCAGCAGCACGCCGAAGGCCTGTGGTTCCATCCTTCGCACAATGCACCCGGTTTTCCGCGCGTGTATTACCTCAAGTACCACGGCTATACCGCGTACTTCCCGCTGTGGGCGCTGTCGCGCTATCGCCAGTTGCTGCAGTCGGCCGCGGCTTGAGTACGGGCACGGCGATTCGCACCACCGGCATTGTCGTCGCGCTGGCATCGGAAGCCAGCGCACTCGCCTCGCGCGCTGCAAGAACCGACAACATCACCGCACTGCCTGATGGCGCCGCGCTGTACCTGAGCGGCATGGGGCCGCAGGCTGCGCGTCGCGCCGCCGAAGCCTTGGCGGCAGCGGGCGCTTCCGCACTGGCCGTGTTCGGCGTGGCGGGCGCGCTCGACGACACGCTGCGCAACGGCACGCTGCTCTGCCCGGAACGCGTGCTCGACGAGCAAGGCCAGGCGTACACGACCGATGCCGCGTGGCGCGCGAGCCTGCAACGGCGGTTCGCTGGCGTCGCCACGCCGCTGCACGCGACCGGGGCGCTGCTCAGCGTCGCCGCGCCCTTGCTGACCGCCACCGCCAAGCGCGCGGCGCATGGCCAGTGCGCCGCGCTCGCCGTGGATATGGAAAGCGCCGCCGTGGCGGCGGTCGCGCAGGAGCGAGGCCTGCCCTTCGCGGTGCTGCGCGCGATCGTCGACGAAGCGGACGACGCCATCCCGCCCGCATTGAACGGCAGCGTCGATGCCTGGGGACGCCCGCGTCCGCTGCGCCTGCTGGCGGCGTTTGGCCGGCAGCCATCCCTTGTAAGCGAGCTGCCCCGACTATACTCACGCATGCAACGAGCCACGCACGCATTGCGCGCCGCCGCCCACGCCGCGGGGCCTGCGTTGGGCTGGCCTCGCTAGAAGAACACTTCCGCCTGGAGAACCCCGCATGTCCCCGCATCGTTTTGGATCTTTCCTGGTCGCCGCCGCGTGCGCATTGGTCAGCGTGGCCGCGTCCGCGCACGCCATCCTGGTCGACAGCACGCCCAAGCCCAACGGCACGCTGAGCGCCGGCCACGTGCAGATGATGTTCAAGTACAACAGCAAGATCGACCAGCACCGTTCGCGCCTGGTGCTGATCGCGCCCGACAAGAGCGAAACGGTGCTGACCATCGCCACCGACAGCAAGAGCAACGAGCTGGATACCAGCGCCGATCTGAAACCTGGCGCGTATACGCTGCGCTGGCAGGCGCTGGCGCTGGATGGCCACATCACGCGCGGCGATCTGCCGTTTACGGTGGTGGGCAAGTAGGTTGGGGGACAAACCCCAACATCGTCCTGCGTAGGCACATTCCATGTTGGGGTTCGCACCCCAACCTACGCACATTCATGCACGCCCTCTTCCCGGAGAGGGCCGCGGTAGCGCAACCCTGATCTTTTCCTGAGCGATCCCCGTGGAACTTCTCGTCGACATCTTCGGCTACCTCAGCATCATCCTGCACGGCATCACCATCGTCGCGCAGTCGATGACGCTGGGCGGCATCCTGTTCCTGGTTTTCCTGATGCGCCCGTTCGCGCATTTGCTGCCACAAGGTGCGAACCTGGAACGGCGCATCGCGCGGCTGACCATCTACAGCGCCATCGGCCTGATTTTCGCGGAAGTTGCGGGCGTCGGCTTGCAGGTGGCGGTGGTGGAATCCACGGTAAACCTGACGTTCCTCGACGTCATGCAGGCGCCGTTCGCGATCGCCGGCACGATCAAGATCGTCTGCGCCCTGCTACTGATTCCATGCCTGAGCGCGCGCATGTCCCGCGGCTTGCTGGGCGCGATCCTGCCGCTGGTGATCGGCGCGGTGGAACTCACCGCCGCCACCTTCACCACGCATGCCTACGCGCGCCTGGACAACAACGTGCTGCTGCTGTTCGTGGAAGGCCTGCATCAGTTCGGCGCGGCGATCTGGATCGGCGCGATCCCCTGCTTCGTACTGGCACTGAGCAAACTGCAGGATGTGGACGGATGGCGCGTGGTCGGCGCGCGTTTCTCGCGCATGTCGATGATCGGCGTGGCCAGCATCATCATCTCCGGCACGATCATGAGCGTGTTCTACATCGGCGATGTGCAGGGTTTCTACGGCACCGCCTACGGCGTGATGGTGGGCGCGAAGATCGCGATGTTCGTGGCGCTGCTGCTGCTTGGCCTGGGCAACCTGCTGGTGACCGAACGGCTGCGCAAGAACCAGGATGCCTCGGTGATCCGCCTGCGCCGTTTCGCCGAAGTGGAAATCGGCATCGGCTTCACCATCTTCTTTGCTGCGGCCTCGCTCACTTCGGTGCCGCCGGCCGTGGACCTCACCACCGATCGCGTCACGCTGCACGAGATCGCCGTACGCAACGCGCCGGCATGGCCGCGGCTTACCTCGCCCGATCACGACCAGCTCGCCGTGTCGCAGGCACAGGCGCAGTTGGATCACGAAGCCGAGCAGCGCCATCAGGCCGCCGCGCAGGCGATCATTCCGGGCTCGGGCGTGTTGCCGCCGCGCAATGCCGAGGACATCGCCTGGTCCGAATACAACCATCACTGGGCCGGCATCTTCGTGCTGGTGATCGGCCTGCTCGCCTTGCTCAACCGTGCCGGCGTGCGATGGCTCCGGCATTGGCCATTGCTGTTCCTGCTGATGGCCGGCTTCCTGCTGGTGCGCTCGGATCCGGAAGTGTGGCCGATGGGCCAGGAAGGTTTCTGGGCGGCATGGCGCGACGTGGAGGTGGCCCAGCACCGCTTCTTCGTGGCGTTGATCATCCTGTTCGGCCTGTTCGAATGGGCGGTGCGAACGGGGCGCCTGCGCGGCCCGAAGGCGGCGCTGGTGTTTCCGCTGCTGGTATCGGTGGGCGGCGCGATGCTGCTCACGCACAGCCACCAGATCTCCAACGTGAAGGATCAGCTCCTGATCGAACTCACCCACACGCCGCTGGCGCTGGCGGGCGTGGCCTCGGGCTGGGCGCGCTGGCTGGAATTGCGCCTGCCCGGGCGTGGCGGCCGCATTGCGGGCTGGGTATGGCCGCTGTGTTTCATGCTGGTGGGCGTGATCCTGCTCTGGTACCGCGAGGCCTGATCCCGGCCGATGTTAAAGTTACGGTCTTCCCGCCCGGATTCCGGTGCGGGTCGCCTTTTCACTGCCCGTTTCCCGGATTTCGAATGAACCTGACGTCACCCGAGGTTTCCGCGTTCGCCGACCGCGTGCCGGCCTATCTGCAGCGGCTGGAACGCAGCACCGACGCTCTCCTCCCATCCGCCGACACGGACCAGGCACGCCTGCACCAGGCCATGCGCTATGCCTGCGAGGGCGGCAAGCACCTGCGCGCGCTGATGGTGTATGCCGCCGGCGAAGCGCTGGGCGTGGCCGCCGAGAAGTTGGATGCCGCTGCCTGCGCAGTGGAACTGATCCACGCCTATTCGCTGGTGCACGACGACCTGCCCGCGATGGACAACGACGACCTGCGTCGCGGTCGTCCCACCGTGCACAAAGCGTACGACGAGGCGACCGGCATCCTGGTCGGCGACGCCCTGCAGACTTCCGCGTTCGAAGCGTTGGCGACCACCGCGGCGCTGGATGCGGAGCAGAAAGTGCGCATGATCCGCGCGCTCGCGCATGCCTCTGGTTCGCTCGGCATGGTCGGCGGCCAGGCCGTGGACATGGCTTCGGAAAACAAGACGCTCACGCTGGCGCAGCTGGAATCGCTGCACGCGCGCAAGACCGGCGCGCTGATCCTGGTCACCTGCCAGCTCGCCGGCATCGCGGCCCATGCGCCGGAGGCGACAATTCGCGCGCTGGAACACTACGGCAAGTGCATCGGCCTCGCGTTCCAGATCCAGGACGACGTGCTCGACCAGATCGCCGACACCGCCACGCTCGGCAAGACCGCCGGCAAGGATCTGGCCGCGCACAAGTCCACGTTCCCGTCGCTGCTGGGGCTGGAACCGGCCAGGCAGCGTGCCGACACCCTGTTCGACGAGGCGCGCAACGCGGCGCGCAGTATCTCCGGCCATGCCGAACCCTTGCTGTGGCTGGCCGATTACATTCAGCAACGCAAGCACTGAAACACCGTGCCACTCCCCGGCGTGGCGCCGGGGAGCAAGCCGGCCGCGCGCAGGTCGGAGTTTTTGAGACACAGGACTGTCCCGTTCGCCATCAGGTGTGGTAACACCTGACCTTGCGTGAATGAACAACGACAGGAAGGATGTTGACCGATGTTCACTTCTCTCGCGAAATTCTGGCGCAAATGGCGGGATGCGTTGCGCACAGGCCGGCAGATCGATGCCCTGCTGGCGCATGCCGATCCCGATGCCGAGCTGGCCGCACGCAACGAATGGCTGATCGAGATTGCGCACTGGCTGCGCCGCGGTGGCGCCGTCGCCAGCGATGAAGCGCAGCCCGACCAGGCGCCGAAATATCCGCCGCACACGCGATTGCGCTATCTCATGCAGTTGCTCGATCGCAATCCGGAATGGAGAGCGCGCGTGGCGGCGACCTTGCAGAGCATCGTGCGCGATACCGACGCGATGGCGCTGCTGTGCGATTCGGGCATGCCCGCGCACGCAGGTTTCAGCGGCGCGCTGATCGAACGCCTGCAGGCTTCGTTGATTCCGCCGGCGCCGAACAGCCGCGATCTGTCCGCCTTGTTCACGCTGATCTTTCCCTCCGCCGATGATGCGCATTGGGTGGCGGCGCTGCCGCGCGAGCTGTTGGCCAAGCTCAGCGAATTGCTCACCGATCGGGAAACCGACGACGACACGCAGGCCGCGCGCGAACAGGCGAATCCATCGCGTCTCTCGCTCGAGCTGATCGCCGCCTTGCATTACCTGACCGGGCAGATCGGCTCGATCGGTTTGTCCAAGGCCATCCGCACGCGCTTGACGGAACAGCGGCTCGACACGCTACCGTTCTACAAGCTGCCGCGCGCCATGCTCGCAGTGGAACGCGCCGGTGAAGCCGACGATGCGGCGCAAGCCGAAGGCCATACCGTGCGCATCAGCCAGACACTGCTGCAGGAAGTGAATTACCTGCGCGCCTTGCTGGATGAATGCCTGCGCTCGCTGGACGACGTGCATACGCATCTGAACGAAAATGGCGTGAGCGTGGACATCGTGTTCCAGCTCGAGCGGATGCGCGTGCGCATCACGCGTGCCGAGCGTTTGCTCGAAGCATGGCTGGCGATCCGCCAGCAAGGCGAATCGATCGAACCGATCGCCAGCCTGTTCGCCGACCTGATCGCCGCCAACCATGCCAGCCACAGCGTCGGTTACCTGGTGCGCAGCAATTTCTCGCTGCTGGCGCGCAAGGTGGTCGATCGCAGCGCGGAAGACGGCGAGCACTACGTCGCCTACGACCGCAAGAATTATTTGAACATGTGGTGGATGGCGTTCGGCGGCGGCCTGATCATGGCGGCGGCGGTGTACGTGAAGTTCTTTATCTTCAGCCTGCATCTGCATCCGATGATCGAAGGCTTCTTCGCCGGCCTCAATTACGCGGCGGCATTTTTGCTGATGCACTTCCTGCACTTCACGCTGGCCACCAAGCAGCCGGCGATGACCGCGCCGATGCTTGCGCAAAAGCTCGACGGCATCGGCACGCCGCAAGGCATGGACGATTTCGTGCAGGCGGTGGTGGCGCTGATCCGCACGCAGGCCGCGGCGATCTTCGGCAACCTGGTGGCGGTGTTTCCGGCCTGCCTGGCGATCCAGCTCGCCGCACGGTATCTGTTCGGCGTCGACCTGATCACACCGGAGAAGGCGCACGCGGCCATCCATTCGTTTTCGCTGCTCGGCGCCACGCCGTTGTTTGCGGCGATGACCGGCGTATTGCTATGGGTGTCGAGCCTGCTGGCCGGCTGGGCCGACAACTGGTTCGTGCTGCATCGGTTGCGCGACGTGCTCTCGTACAACCGCCGCTTGCGTTTCGTGTTCGGCGAGCGCGGCGCGGTGCGTTTCGCGAACTTCTCGCGCCGCAACGTCGCCGGCGTGGTCGCCAATTTCTCGCTCGGCCTCATGCTCGGCCTGGTGCCGGCGATCCTCACCGCCTTCGCGCTGCCCTACGAAGTACGCCACATCACCGTCGCCGCCGGCTCGATCGGCACCGCGCTGGGCGTGCTCGGCCACGCCACCTTCCAGACGCATGAAATCTGGTGGCCCGTGGCCGGTTGCGCGGTGATGGCCTCGCTCAATGTGGCAGTCAGTTTTACCCTGGCGTTCCAGATGGCGTTGCGCGCGCGGCCGATGCAACGCCGCGCACGACGCGAAATCAATCGAGCATTGTGGCGCTACGTGCTGGCCAATCCGTTGCAGTTGTTGTTTCCTGCGCGCAGCAAAGTTGTTGTCGATGCAGCGTAGGCTCGGAATGCAATGTAGGTTGGGTTAGCGCAGCGTAACCCAACATCTTCGGAGCAATATTGTTGGGTTACGCTGCGCTAACCCAACCTACGGCGCATCTTGGAAGGAAACCTATGCTCGAGAAGGTCACTGAAGTATCCGGCGTCGACTTCCGCAAGTTCGAAACCCTGGTTTTCGCCGGCGGCGGTAATCGATGCTGGTGGCAGGCCGGCGCATTGCGGCACTTGATGGAACATGGCGCGCGCCTGCCGGCCCAACTGGTGGGCACCAGTGCCGGCGCAGCAGTGGCCGCATCGTTTCTCGTGGAAGGTGCCGAGACGGCGCTGCAGGCTTGCCTGCGATTGTTCTCCGGCAACCGAAGAATTTTCGACTGGGCTGCGCTGCCCCGACTCAAATTTGCCCATCAGCATATTTACCCCGCGTGGGTCGATGCGTTCTTCAATTCGACTAGCTTCGCCACGCTGGGTCGTTCTTCGTCACGTCTTACGGTAGCCCTCACGCGACCGGCGCGAGGTCTCGGCGTAAGCGGATCGGTTTTCATGGGAACACTGGCCTATCTCATCGACAGGTACGTGTGGAACAGCATCCATCCGCGGCTTCCCACGCTGCTGGGGCTGCGACAGGAATTCGTCGTATTGAACGACTGCAGCGGCATCGAAGCGGCCAGGATGGTTCTCATCGCTGCCGCTTCGGCACCACCCATCATGTCTGCAAGTCCGATCGAAGGGCGGCATGCGATGGATGGCGGTTATACCGACAATGCACCGATCCCTCCTCAGTCCAGCGCGGAACGGTCGCGTACCTTGGTCATGCTCACACGGCACTATCCGCGGCTTCCGCAGTGGTTCACGTGGTTGGGGCGGACGTACTGGCAGCCAAGCCAACGCGTTCCTGTTTCAACCTGGGATTGCACGCCCAGGGCTACGGTGCAGGATGCTTATGATCTGGGTTTGCAGGATGCTGCGCGGGCTTTGCGTTCAGGACTGCTGGTTGGCTGAACTCATATAGCCGTCATTTCCGCCTTCGCGAATGACGGCCATGTCTCATCAAGCCGGGCGCACATCATGCAGTTGCCAGTTCGAGCCGATCAGCCAGTTCAGGCGTTGGCGCAGGATGCTCATCGGCAGGTCGCTGATCACGCTTACCTCGGTGTGCAGATCCTCGACCTTGGCCGTCACCGTGGCGAGCTGGTCGGTGATACCCAAGCGTTCGTCCACGCTGTCGGGATCGGGCTGCATGGCGCGCCAGCGCTGGAACAGCAGCGGGCTGCGCAGGGCTTCCTGCAGGGCCGCGGCCAGATCGTTCGGGCCGGCGCCGCTGTAGCTCAGCGACGGCTCCGCGCCGCGCGCGTGCGCGAGATCCTTGATCTGCAGGTAGTAGTGACTGCGGTGCGTCATGATTCCTCCTTTTGGTGACCGTTCCTGCTTGAGGCAACTCCCTCAGAACTGCAGCGCCGCCAGGTCCAGCAGGCTCGATGCGCGGTCCGGCGGTACGCCATGCGGCAGAACGCCCAGGCATGGCGCCGGCAGCAGCGCGCGCAGCGTGGCGATATTTTCTTCGATCGCGGCCATCGCCGGGTCGATGCAGTTCCCAATCCAGCCAACCAGCCGGCAACCGTCGGCCTGGATGGCTTCGGCGCTGAGCAGCGCGTGATTGAGGCAGCCCAGCCGCAGCCCCACCACCAGCACCACCGGCAGCGTCCAGGCTTTGGGTATGTCCGAGGCGAGCAGGCTGGGCGACAGCGGCACGCGCCAGCCGCCCACGCCTTCGACCACCACCGTGTCGTAGCGCGCGCATAGCTTCTGAAACGCCGTGTGCAGCGGCGGCAGCGTAATCGTCACGCCTTCGTGAGCGGCGGCCAGGTGGGGCGACAGGGGTTCGCGCAAGGCGACGGGATTGATCGCCTCGTAAGCCGGCGCCGGCATGCTCGCCGCTTGCAGCGCCAACGCGTCCTCGTTGCGCAAACCGTGCACGGTATCGATGCAGCCGCTGGCAACCGGCTTCATGCCGCAGGCGCTGTAACCGGCAGCACGCAACGCATGGATCAACGTGCACGCGGCGTGGGTTTTGCCGATGCCGGTATCCGTGCCCGCCACGAACAGCGACAAGCTCATGCTGCGTACGCTCCGGCCCGTTTCGCCCATCTCGCCGCGAGCCAGTACATGGGCGTCAACAGGATATACAGACATCCCGGCAACGCCGTCCACGCCGACGCCTCGGGAATGACCAGCGTCACCACAAGCGAAAGCAAGGCCACGCACACCGAGCCCGCTTGCGTGTAGAACACCTTGCGCGCCTCGATCCGCTGCGCATGCGACATGGGCGCCTTGCGCAAACTATGGCGATACAGGCATGCCAGCGATCCCGCCATGCACGCATAGGCCAAGCCGTAGCAGACGTAGAGCGCCTTCACGTCGCGCACGCTGTTGATGGTCGGCGCGCCCGACAATTCCTGATGCGCAAAGGCTTCATAGAGCGCACTGAACATGGCCTGGAACAGCATGTTGAGCGGATAGACGAAAATCAGGGCGAAAAACACCAGCATCAGGCTCAGCATCATGCTAGTGGTGTCGTGCAGCCGGAAGCGGTCGCGCCAGCGCACATGGCGATGCCAGAAAATCATCAACGTGGCGAAACTGCAAGCGAAAGCCGGAATGCGGTCCAGCGCCAGCACAAGGTCATGCAGGTTGCGCGGCACTTCCGCCCCCGCAATCGCCAGCACGCTCACCGCAAAGGCGAAAGCGGCGTCGATGAAACCATCCAATCGGTGCGCCTCGACACGCCCAATCTGTGCAGCATCATGCTGCTCGCTCATAATCGGTTCCCCTTGTGCCCGAGCTCTGGACGACCCATCTTTGGCGCATAAGTCTGCAGCAATCGAGCCCATCCGTCATGTTCGAGATCAAAAACAGCCTGTCGGCCAGCAAGCGCGAGCAATACGCCGATCTGGTGGAGCAGGCGCGCGGCATGCTTGCCGGCGAGCCCAGCCTTGTCGCCAATGCGGCCAATTTTGCGGCGCTGGTGTTTCACAGCCTGCCCGATTTCAACTGGGCGGGCTTTTACCTGTATGACGGCAAGGAACTGGTCGTGGGTCCGTTCCAGGGCAAGCCCGCCTGCATCCGCATCGCCATCGGCAAGGGCGTATGCGGCACCGCCGCGCAGACCCGCCAGACGCAAGTGGTGCGCGACGTCAACGCGTTCGATGGCCACATCGCCTGCGATGCCGCGTCGCAATCGGAAATCGTGGTGCCGCTGGTGAAGGCCGATGGCACGCTGCTGGGCGTGTGGGATGTGGACAGTCCGCTGGTCGGGCGCTTCGATGAAGAAGATCGCACCGGCATGGAAGCCTTGTGTGCGGTGTTCATGGAGACCGTCGCGTAGGTTGGGGTGCAAACCCCCAACGTCGTTATGCACGTTGCTGCCGGGTATTGGGGTTTGCACCCCAACCTACGTTACTCGACGTAGGTGCGCGGATGGCTTTCCAGCAAGGCCAACACAGCCGCACGCGCTTCCTCCACGCCGGTGCCGGCCGGCGCGGAAAATATCTGCATCGTCACCGGCGCGTTCGTGCCGACTTCCTTGCGCAGTGACGCCAGCGCCTGGCTCGCCTGATTGCGCGACAGCTTGTCGGCCTTGGTCAGCAACACGTGGCAAGGCAGCACGGTGGCGAGGCAGAAATCCAGCATCATCCGGTCGAACTCCTTCATCGGATGACGAATGTCCACGATCAGCACCACCCCGCGCAGGCTGCGGCGCACGTGCAGGTAGCGGTCGATCTCGTGGCGCCAGTGATCGCGCAGCGCATCGGGCACCTTGGCGTAGCCGTAGCCCGGCAGGTCGATCAGGCGTGTGTCCAGCGGCTGCGACGTTTCACCACGCACCACCGCAGGCAGTGAAAAGGCGACCATCTGCTGCGTGCGCCCCGGTGTCTTGGAGGTGCGCGCCAGGCCCTTCTGGCCGGTCAAGGCGTTCAAGGCGCTGGATTTGCCGGCGTTGGAGCGGCCGGCGAACGCCACCTCGGCGCCTTCGTCGGCAGGCAATTGGTTGACGCGATGGGCGGCAAGCACGAATTGTGCGCCCTGCAAGGGATTGATCGGCATGAGTCGTGGTTTGACCGGCTAGTATGGGGTGGCGATAATTCAAGGATGCTCTGATCCATTTTTCATGGGTGGCATGATGTCCAGAAGGCTCGCAGGGTGTGCTGCGTGGCGCAGGGCAGACTGGCCGTCTTGGCAAGCCGCGCGGCGCAGGCTGCGAGCCTTCTGGACATCACCCCGTCATTATGATCGATTCGTTGGGGCCGGCTCTGTCCGTCCGCATGCCTTCGGCCCATCGTCTCGACAGACGGCCAGTCTGCCTTCGCCGACGGTCCTGTGGCCTGCGAACGGACAGAACCGGTGACACCTATGAAAAATGGATCAGAGCATCCTTAAAGCTCTGCCAGTCACGGTACGCTGAGGGTGCGCACCGTACATCAACTGCAGTTTCCTGGAGGCAAGTGTATGAGTTTTCGGCTCGCCGGTTGCCGGCCCGCTGTCTTGAATGCAGTAGCCCTGGTTCTTGTTCTCTCCACCGGCGCCGTCCTTGCGCAGCACACCCAAGCTCCGGCCACCGCCGCCTCCGCCGCCAAACCCGCTCCCGCCGCCAGCGCTCCGGCCGCCGTCGTGCCGGCTGCGGCGCCGGACCTGATGACATCCACCAAGCCCGGCGACGCCACCGCCGGCCAGGGCAAGGCCGCCGCCTGCGGCGCCTGCCACGGCATGGACGGCAACTCCAGCGACCCGCAGTATCCGAAGCTCGCCGGCCAGCACGAGATGTACATCGCGCACCAGTTGCACAACTTCAAAGACGGCGAGCGCCAGAACGCGATCATGCTCGGCATGTCCACGCCGCTGTCCGACCAGGACATGCGCGACATCGGCGCGTACTTCGCCAGCAAGCAGCCGCTGCCGGGCGTGGCCGACCAGGCCCTGGTCGAGCACGGGCAGAAGCTCTATCGCGAAGGCGATCCGGCGCGCGGCATTCCGGCCTGCATGGCGTGCCACAGCATCGATGGCCGCGGCAATCCGGGCGCGATGTATCCGCAGCTCACCAGCCAGCACGCGCAGTACATCGAAGCGAAGCTGAAAGATTTCCACAACGGCACGACCTGGGGCCATGAGGCCCATGCGCAGATCATGCCGACCATCGCCAAGAACCTCGACCCGCAGGACATCGCGGCGCTGGCCAGCTATATCGAAGGCCTGCACGTGGCCGACCATGGCGCGGCCGCGGCGTCGCCGTAACTTCCTGTTGGCCGTGTTGTCCAAGCTCTCCCTTGTTTGATCGATTTTGAGGCCAGCCATGCTGAAGCGTTTGTCTTTCCTTTGCGCCGCGCTGATTGCGCTCGCGGCCTGCAGCCATAACGGCTCCGACAGCTCGGCGCCGCAACCGGCTCCGGCACAGACATCCGCGCCCGCCGCGCCGGCCTCCGCCACCAAGCCGGCCCCGGCCAGCACGGTGCAAGCCCCGGCCGCAGGCTCCACTGCCGCTGCCGCCAGCACTGCTGCCACACCGGCTGCCGCATCCACCACCGCCGCGGCCGCCACGCAAAAGCCCGCGCAACCCTTCGTCGACAACGGCAAGTGGGTGGAAGGCAAGAACTACTTCACCATCGAACCGCAGCAGCCCACCGGCAACCCGGACAAGATCGTGGTGACCGAGGCGTTCTCCTACGCCTGCCCGGCCTGCAACGCGTTCCACACCACCGCCGACCAGATCGAGAAAGGCCTGCCCTCCAATGCGGTGATGACCTATCTGCCGGTATCGTTCCGTCCGGACGAAAACTTCCCGCTGTTCCAGCGCGCCTATTACGCCGCCAAGGCCCTGGGCGTGGCCGAGAAGGCGCATGACGCCATTTATGATGCGGTGTGGAAGACCGGCGAGCTGGCCTCCGACGATCTCACCACCGGCCGTCCGAAGCCGCAGTCGGCGTGGCCGACGATCGACGATGTCGCGAAGTTCTACGCCAAGTACGGCGTCGATCCCAAGCAGTTCGTGGCGGTGGCCAATTCCTTCAGCGTCAACACGCAGATGAAGCGCGCCGACGACATGGTCAAGTCGTATGGTGTGGATGGCACGCCCAGCATCATCGTCAACGGCAAGTACCGCTTCACTCCCGGCAGCGCCGGCGGTTACGCGCAATCGATCGAGCTGACCCAATGGCTGATCGCCAAGGAAGCGGCCGGCAAGTAAGCCCAGGCTCGCAACGGCGCCCGGTTCAACCGGGCGCTTTTTTGTCTGATCTGAAAGAATAGGCAAAGACCTTCGTCATTGCGCAGGAAGACCCATGTTCAAGACCGCCCGAATCCGCTTCGCCGCCATGCTCTGCGGCTTATTGCTGACCACCGCCTGCAGCGCCGCCGGCCCCGACGCCGACGCCGCGAAGTTCACCGACGGCAACCAGTACGTGACCCTGCCCACGCCTTATCAGCGCGACAGCAGCAGCGGCAAGGTCGAAGTGGTGGAAGTGTTTTCCTACGCGTGCATCCACTGCGCCGAGTTCTCCACCTATGTGGACGACCTGCGCAAGTCGCTGCCCAAGGGCGCAGAGCTCAAGCTGGTGCCGGCGGCGTTCAACGACAGCTGGATGCCGTTTGCGCGCGCCTATTACGCCGCGAAGAAACTCGGCATTCTCGAGCAGACGCACGATGAGCTGTTCAAGGCGAAGTTCAAGGAACAGTACCCGATCAACTCGATGGACGAGATCGCCGACTTCTACGCCCACCACGGCGCCAACCGCGAGCAGTTCCTGAAGATCGCCAACTCGCCCGAAGTGGATGCGCAGATCAAGAAGGACTTCGCGCTGATCCAGGCCTGGGGCGTGGACGGCACGCCGACCATCGTGGTCGACGGCAAGTACCGTAGTGCGAACATCAAGAACTTCCCCGAGCTGGTCGAGCTCACCAAGTGGCTGGTGCGCAAAGAACTGAGCGCCAAGCAGCAATGAGTTGCGCGGATGCTCCGGCGCCCGCCCGGAGCATCCTTCCCATGCGGCTTTCACAATAGCCGCATCGAGAACCTTTAGGATGCTCCGGTCTCTCCGAGCCTCCCCGACGCCGGATCCATGTCCTCCGCCACGCACCAACGTCTGCGCCTGCTGAGCTGCAATATCCTGGCGGGGGCCAGCGTGCAACGTTACCGGCAGTACGTCACGCGCAGCATCAACGCGGTGCTGCCGGGACGCAGCAAGCTGGACAACCTCGATCGCCTGGCCGAACTGTTGCCGCAATTCGACGTGGTCGGCCTGCAGGAGGCCGATGCCGGCAGCCTGCGTTCGGGCTTTCTCAACCAGACGCGCTACCTGGCCGAAACCGCAGGCATGCCGTTCTGGAGCCATCAGCCGAACCGGCCGCTCGCGCAGCTTTCGCATACCGCCAACGGCCTGATCTGCCGGCTGGAACCGCAGCGCGTGATCGACTATCCCCTGCCCAGCCGCATTCCCGGACGCGGCGCCCTGCTGGCGCACTTCGGCGACGACGCGCATGGCCTGGCGGTGGTGGTGGCGCATCTTTCGCTCAGCGCGCAGGCGCGCGCCAAGCAACTGGCCTTCATCGCCGAAGTGCTGCAGGATCATCCGCACGCGGTATTGATGGGCGATCTCAACACCGATCCGCACAGCCCGGAAATGCGCCACCTGTTCGCGCATTCGAGCCTGCAGGAACCGGAGCAATCGGTGCCGACGTTCCCAAGCTGGAAACCGCGCCGCGCGCTCGACCATATCCTGGTGTCATCGGACCTGCGCATCGAAAAAATGTGGACGCTGCCACAGGCGTTCTCCGATCATCTGTCGCTGGCTGCAGAAATCCAGCTTCCCTCCGCTTCGGTCAAAAAGCATCCATGACTGCACGAAAACGCTTGGTTCCGATCGTCCTGCCGTGGCTGCTGATCGTCGTGGTCGGCGCGCTGGCCGCGTGGCTGCGCTACGGTTTCATCGAGCCGCCCGCGTTCGGACACGCGTGCGACGACGGCAACGCACCCAGCTGGTGCTGGGCGCGGCAGCTGGTGGTGATCGGCTTCAACACCTACGGTTACGGCATCGCCGCGATCGTCGTCACGGTGCTGGCGCTGGTCGCCAAAAAGCCATGGCTTGCCGCGTTGGCGGCGGCGCTCGGCGTGTTCGCGCTGACCTTGTACTGCTATGACGCCGGTGCGGTAGCTCTGCTTGTCGGCAGCCTACGCCTGCTGCGACTGCAGGCGAACCGCATGCCAGCGCCACGCCACCCAGATCGGCACGGCGATCGCCAGGTTCAGCCCCAGCCATAACCAGGTCACCTTGCTCATGCCGGCTTCGTCCACGATCGGCACGATCGCGAGCAAAGGTCCCACGCACGCCATGAAACGCTGCTCCGCCGAAGGCATGGACCGCTCATGCGTCAGCAGGCCGAACACGCCATAGGCGATGCACGGCAGCAGGAACAGGCCCATTGGAAAATCCATGTAGCGGCCGTCGAACGCGAGCAGGATGTCGTACAGCACCAGCGCGAACAGCGCGCCGAAGCGCCACCATTGCGCGGGCTCGGAGTGGTCGTGATGATCGGCCAGGTGCGCGGCGATGCGGCGTGCCAGTGCGATGGCGATGGCGAGTGCGCCGGCCAGGCATGCGGCGGACAACAGCCATTGCCACCACCATTCGCAGGCAAACATCATCTGCCGCCATTGCCAGGCCGCCGACGTGCCGGCGGCAAAACCCGCCAGCAGCAAAGCCAACCAACCCCTGATGCCATGCCAACTGCGGCGCCAACCGCCAGCCATGGCGAAGCCCACGGCGAACACTGCGCCGGCCAGCCAGCCCAGCCACCAGTGCGGTTCTTCGGTGACCGGCCCAAGCATCGGGAATTTCGGCTTCGCATTCGAATCGAAGATGCCCCAGTAGCCGCCCACCGTACCTTCCTGTCCGCGCTTCCACGGTTGATCGAAGGTTTCGATCACGTTGTAGGGCATGTGCACCTGCGCTGCGTAGCGCAGGAAGGCGCGCAGATACAGCGCCTCATCCACCAGGCTCGGTTCGGCCGAGCGACGCAGGCGCCCCGCGCTGGGCCAGCCGGTTTCGCCGATCATCAGTTGCTTGCCGGGAAATTTGTGCTGCATCAGCGCGTACACGTCTTCCACGTGGCGCACGGCATCGATCGCCGCCACGGGTTCGTCTTCCCAATACGGCAGGATGTGGATGGTGATGAAATCCACCGCGCTCGCCATTTGCGGATAACGCAACCAGTCTTGCCACACGTCGGCGTAGGTGACGGGAATATTGGCAGGCACGGCCGCGCGCACGCGACGGATGTATTCGGTCAGGCGCTTGGGTGACAAATCACCGCGCAACAGCACCTCGTTACCGACGATGACGCCGCGGATCACGCCGGGATTCGCCTTGGCCGTGGCGATGCCCATCTCGATCTCTCTCTCGTTCTCTTTCGGCACGCTGCCCAGCCAGATGCCCATCAGCACCTGCATGTGATACCGCGCGGCGATTGCCGGAACCGCCGCAAGTCCATTGCCTTGCGAATACGTGCGCACGCAATCGAAGCGCTGCGATAGCGCGCGCAAGTCTTCATTGATGCGCTCCGGCGTCATGATGAAGTGCTGGTCGAACGGCGTTTCGCCCGGCTTGCGAAACGGCGCATAAGACACACAGGCAATACGCGCGGAAGGCGCATCCGGCAAATCCACCGGCCTACCGATCTGCCACCACCAGGCCAGTCCGGCCAAGGTGGCCAGGATCAACGCCAGCCAGGCGAGTCCGTAGTGGGCGGCGTTCTTGGACGGAGACGGCATGCGGGTCCTGTGGGCGTGCTGCGGTCGAAGCGCGGAAGCTTAGCAGCGGCGAATGCGAGACAGCGCATCCGAGCCGTCGCACCAAAATGCATCGCGCCGCCGGCGTGAAGGAACGTTCAGGACACGGCAAACCCATCCGCTACACTTGCCACGGATTATCCGCAGGATCTGGAGCTTCCATGGCCTCGCTTGCCGTATCGCGCCTCGGCCGCTTTCTGTTCACCGCCCTCGCCGGCACGATGCTGGCCGGCACGGTCGCCGCGCAGTCGGACAACGCCACGCTTCAAGCGCAGCGCGCGGCCTTCAAGCAGGCTTACGCCGCCGCCAGCCAGGGTGGCGACGGCTGGCGTTCCCTCACCGGGAACCTGAAGAACTATCCGCTGTACCCCTATCTGCAGGCCGCCTCGCTGGAACACGATCTGCAGCAGGTCGATCGCGCCACCGTGGAAGCGTATCTGCGGCAATATCCCGACCTGATTCCGGCCAGCGATCTGAAGCGCGATTTCCTGCAGGAACTGGCGCGCCGCCAGGACTGGAACGATTTTCTCGCGATGTACCAGCCCGGCCTTGGCGACGCCCTGAGCTGCGATGCACTGCAGGCGAAACTCGCCGGCGCCCGCCTCGATTTCGAGCGCGACCTGGCCACGCTGTGGGCCGCGCCCGCCTTGCCTTCCGCCTGCGATCCGGTGCTGCAGGCCGCACACGATCAGGGTCTGCTGACGCCAGCACGCATCTGGACACGCATCGACGCCGCCGTGGAAGCCGGCAAGCCCGGCACGGTGTCCGGCATGGCCAAATGGCTGTCACCGGAAGACGCGCAGGAGGCGCAGCGACTGGTGCTGGCGCTCAACGATCCGGCCGCGGCGGTCAACGCCGCCAAACAATGGCCCGACACGCCGCGCACGCGCCAGGCTGCCGCCCTTGCGCTGGTGCGTCTGGCGCGGCGCCAATCCGGTACCGCCGACAGCGCGTGGCAGGACCTGCAAGGCCGCTTCCGCTTTTCGCCCGAGCAACGCGATCGCGTGCTGAATGCGCTGGCGCTTTTCCATGCCACGGATTTCGACGACAACGCACTCACACGGCTCATCAACCTGCCCGCTTCCGCACAAACGCCCATCAGCCGCGAATGGCGCGTGCGCGTGGCGCTGGCCGAACAGAACTGGCAGGCCGTGCTGGACGCCATCGCCGCCATGCCGCCTTCGCAGCAGCAGGACGACGAATGGCAATACTTCCGCGCCCGCGCACTCGCCGAGCTCGGCCGCAACGATGAAGCGCAGCGCGTGTTTGCCGAGGTCGCCAGGCAATCGAGCTACTTCGGCTACCTGGCGGCCGATCGCCAGGATGCGCCGTACGCGCTGTGCAGCACGCAGTTGCCAGCCGATTCGCAGGTACAGCAAGCGGTGCTGGCCATCCCCGGCGTCCAGCGCGCGTTCGAACTGTTTGCCGTAGGCATGCTGAAACCCGCGCGCCGCGAATGGACCCAGGCGCTGGCCGACGCCGATGCGCCGACGATTCGCCAGGCGGTGATCCTCGCCAACGAGCGCGGCTGGTATGACCGCGCCGTGTTCGCCTTCAACAAGGGCGACGCCCTGCACTTCTACACGCTGCGTTTTCCGCTCGCCAGCCAGGACGGCCTGGTGCCACAGGCGCAGCAGGCGGGCATCGATCCATCGTGGGCGTATGGCATCCTGCGCGTGGAAAGCGCCTGGATGACCGACGCGCAATCCGGCGCCGATGCGCGGGGCCTGATGCAACTGGTACCCAGCACCGCCGCCACCGTGGCGCGCCGCAACGGGCTTGCATGGAACGGCGGCGACAGCCTGTACGATCCGGCCGTCAACATCGAACTGGGCACGCGCTACCTGTCGCAGCTGGCCGATCGCTTCGACGGCTCGACCTGGCTGGCCAGCGCCGCCTACAACGCCGGCGCGGCGCGCGTAAGTCAATGGGTGGACGCACGCAGCAAGCTGCCGCCCGATCTTTTCGTCGCCACCATGCCGTTCAAGGAAACCCGTGAATACGTGGCGCGCGTGATGTACTACAGCGTGATCTACGACTGGCGCCTGCACGGCACGGCCGCGCCGGTCTCCACCCGCCTGACGCCGATCGGCCAGGTGTATAGCCGCGTGGATCCGCCCAAGGAGCGCAAGGAACTGATGTGTCCAGCGCCAACCGTAGCAACCGCATCCTCCACGCCAGCGCCGGCAACATCCGCCGTGAACAAGCCCATGAAAGACGCGGTGCATTGACCACGTAGGTTGGGGTGCAAACCCTGAAATGTCCCCGCATTTTTGGCCTGATATGTTGAGCGGAATGAGCAAGTTAGCTGGCCTGTGCCCGAATGCTCATATTTCCTCACCGTCATTCCGGCGAAGGCCGGAATCTATCGCCAGCACGAAGCATAGATTCCGGCCTTCGCCGGAATGACGTTTTGGCCTATTTTTAGCGGCTCGTAGCATGAAGGCCTTCGTTTTTTCGGAGAAAAAGCGCAGAGCAAAAATGCGGGGATGTATCAGGGTGCAAACCCCAACATCACCATGGCCATGCATACGACCACGTTGGGGTTTGCACCCCAACCTACAGTAAAATCGCGACCAGGCTGATTCCCTCCAATCACCGCAGGAGGACCTCGCCATGACTGCGCAACGCATCGTCATCCTTGGCGGAACCGGTTTCGTCGGCAGCTATCTGGTGCCGCGGCTTGCGGCCGACAGCCATCGCATCGTGCTGCTTTCGCGCAATCGCGAACGGCATCGCGCGCTCGCCGTGCTGCCGGGTGTTTCCATCCGCAGTGCGGACGTCTACGACGATGCAGCGCTGCGGCGCCACTGCGACGGCGCCGATACGGTGATCAACCTTATCGGTATCCTCAACGCTACCGGTCCGTACACGTTCCAGCGCGTGCATGTGGAACTGACGCGCCGCCTGATCGACGTCTGCAGGGCCACCGGCGTACGGCGCCTGCATCAGATGAGCTCGCTGAAAGCCGGACAAGGCGCCTCGCAATATCTGCAGACGCGCGGCGAAGCGGAAACACTGGTGAAGCAGTCATCGCTCGACTGGACCATCTACGAGCCGAGCGTGATCTTCGGTATCGGCGATGGTCTCGTCACGCGTTTCGCTAATTTGTTGCGCATCATGCCGGCGCTGCCGCTGGCGCGCGCCAGCTCGCGCATGGCGCCGACCTATGTGGGCGACGTGGCCGAAGCCATCGCGCGCTGCGTCGCCGATGATGCGCTTTCTTCGCGCCGCAGTTTCGAGCTGTACGGTCCGGATGTGCTCACCTTGGGCGAGATCGTGCATGCCATTCGGGATGTCGCCAAACGGCGCACACCGATCATTCCGCTACCCGACGGCCTGGGCCGTCTGCAGGCGCAGGTCGCCGGCATGTTGCCGGGCAAGCCGTTTTCACTCGACAACTTCCGTTCCCTCGGCACCGATTCGATCGGCAGCGTGGACGGTTACGCCACGCTGGGCATCGCGCCGCAGTCGTTCACCTCATCGCTACCGCGCATCCTGCAAGGCACCGCTCGCCAACGACGACTGGACGCGGCGCGGCAAACCTTCCGTCATCACGGCGCATGAAAGCGGACGCCAGACAGGGCCATGGCACAATAGGGCATGCGTACTTACCTGGTCGGCGGCGCGGTCCGTGACAAACTGCTGGGACGTCCCGTGGTCGATCACGACCACGTCGTGGTGGGTGCCCGCCCGGAAGACATGCTCTCGCGCGGTTACCGGCCGGTCGGCAAGGATTTCCCCGTCTTCCTGCATCCGGAAACCAGCGAGGAATACGCCCTCGCGCGCACCGAGCGCAAATCCGGACGCGGCTATCACGGCTTCGTCGTCCACGCCGACCCGGACGTGACGCTGGAGCAGGATCTGGCCCGCCGCGATCTCACCATCAACGCCATCGCCGAAGACGAAGCAGGCCAGCTGGTCGATCCCTACGGCGGTGCGCGCGACATCGAACAACGCCTGCTGCGCCACGTTTCCCCTGCGTTCGTGGAAGATCCGGTGCGGTTGCTGCGCGTGGCGCGTTTCGCCGCGCGCTTCGCACCGCTCGGCTTCACCGTCGCCGACGAAACCATGGCCTTGCTGCAACAGATGGTGCGCGATGGCGAAGTCGACCACCTCGTGCCCGAACGCGTGTGGGCTGAAACGCGCAAGGCCTTGGGCGAAGCGCAGCCATCGGCCTTTTTGCGTGTACTGCGCGCATCCGGCGCGTTGGCAGTGCTGTTCCCGGAGGTCGATGCGTTATACGGCGTACCCCAACGCGCCGAATTCCACCCCGAGATCGACACCGGCATCCACCTGGAAATGGTGCTGGACGCCGCCGCCCAACTCGCCCCTGGCAACGACCTGGTCGGCTTCTGCGCCTTCACCCACGACCTCGGCAAGGCGCTTACGCCGAAGGAAGAACTGCCACGCCATGTCGGCCACGAACACCGCGGCGTCAAACCCCTGCGCGCACTCACGGCCCGCCTGAAAGTACCCACCGATTACGCCGACCTGGCCGAACTGGTATGCCGCGAGCACCTCAACGCGCATCGCGCTTTTGAATTAAAGCCCGCCACCATTCTGAAACTGCTGACCGCGCTCGATGCGTTGCGTCGCCCTGAGCGACTGCAAACCTTCACCACCGCCTGCATGGCCGACAAGCGTGGAAGACTCGGCCACGAACAGGACGACTATTCCCAAGCCGCCTGGCTGCGGCAAGCGCGCGACGCCGCTGCCGCGATTACCTCGGCACCGTTCGTGGAACAAGGGCTGCAAGGGCCGGCGATTGGTGCGGCGATGGAGAAGGCGCGCATACAGGCGATTTCTGAGCTGAAAAGCCAGCTTTCAGCGCCATAGATCCAACGCGCACTTGCCGACGCAAGGCACGCGACGCGCTATAACCGCCCACTCTGATCCGCAGCCAGCAACTCCGCCGGCAACGGCAATGCCTGCAGCCCGCGCGCCAGCAGCATGGCCTGGAAGCGTTCGCCCATCTGGTCGGGCATGGTGAGTTTCTTGACCTGTTGCGCGAGGCGGTAACGGTGCACGTCATCGGCGGCCTGCGCGTAGGCGTGTTCGAACACATCCTGCAAACCGGCGGCGATCAGGAATTGTGCTTGCGAAAGATAAGCGGCGACGCCGAAACCGGCCTGGTTACAGGCTTCGGCCAATGCGGTGAAGTCGACCGAAGCGGTGAGGTCGTTGAGGCCAGGGAGATAGAGCGGGTCGCTGTGCGCGCGGTGGCGGTAATGCGCCATCAGCGTGCCGTCCTGGCGTTCCGGCAGGTAGAACTCGCGGCGCACGTAGCCGTAGTCGATGAAGAGCATTACGCCGGCTTCGAGTGAGCCGGCGATGGCCTGCATCCAGTACGGCAGTTGCGGCAGGATTTCGGAACGGTAGCCTTCTTCGAATTCGCGCCCTAGATCGCGCTCGACGTGGCGCACCGCGCCGGCCACTAGCGCATCGGCGGGACGATCGACGCGCAGCAGGCGCGCTTCGCCGTCGAGCGCGACGTGTTCTTCGTAGACCTCGCCATGACGAATGACGAAGCGCGTGGTCGGCAACGCATCGATCACTTCATTGGCGAACAGCACGCCGCGCCAGTTTTCCTCGGGCGGGCGATCGATCCACGCGACGCGCGCCATCACCTCCGCGGGCAGCGACGTGCCGAGACGCTCGTGCTGGCGTTCACGCAGGTCGGCGCTGGGTTCCAGGATCAGATAGCGCCGCGGCAGCGCGCCGTTTTGCGCGAGCGCCAGCAGCGCGGCTTCGGCGAATGCGCCGCTGCCGCCGCCCAGTTCCAGAAAATCCGCCTCGCTGCCCAGCATGGCCAGCACCGGTTGCACGGCATGGACGACGCAGCGCGCAAACAGGTCGCCCAGCTCCGGCGCGGTGATGAAATCGCCGGCCTCGCCGAACTTGGTCTTGCCCGCGCTGTAATAACCCAGGCCGGGGGCGTACAGGCAGCGCTCCATGTATTGCGAGAACGGCATCGGGCCGCGTGCGGCGATCGTCTCGCGCAATTGCTGCAGCAGGCGTTCGGAATGGGCGAGCTCGTCGGCGGCCGGCTCGGGCAGTCGGGAAGTCTTGGAGGAAATCATCATGAATGGGACGGCGCGTCGGCCGCGTTCGGCTTCAGCAGCCAGCGCACCGCGAGTATGCCCACTTCATAAAGCAGGCACATGGGAATGGCCAGCATGATCATCGAAGTGATGTCCGGGGGCGTGACCACGGCGGCGATGGCGAACGCCCCGACAATCGCGTAGCGCCGTCCCTTGCGCAGCTTGTCGAGATCGACGATGCCCACGGCTGCAAGCACTACCACCGCCACCGGCACTTCGAAGCACAGGCCGAAGGCGAAGAACATCAGCATCACGAAATCCAGGTAATGCGTGATGTCGGTCATCATCTCCACGCCTTGCGGCGTCACCGCCGTGAGGAAGCGGAACGCCGCCGGCAGCACCAGGAAATACGCGAACGCGCAGCCGATGTAGAACAGGATCAGCGTGGCCACCAGCAACGGCCGCGCAAGGCGTTTTTCGTGTTTGTAGAGACCGGGACTGACGAACGCCCACAACTGGTACAGGATCACCGGCATGCTGATGAACAGCGCCGCATAGAACGCGAGCTTCAGCGGCGTGATGAACGGGCTGGCCACTTCGGTGGCGATCAGGTGCGCGCCTTCGGGCAGGCGCGACACCAATGGCGCGGCGAGCCAGGCGTAAAGACGATTGGCGAACGGCACCAGCGCGGCGAGCACCACGGCCAGCGCCAGGATCGCCTTGATCAGGCGCGAGCGCAGTTCCAGCAGATGCGAGAACAGGCCTTGCTGCAGATCCGATTCGGTCTCAGGCGCCGCCATGGGGTGTTTCCTTGGTCGCATCGGCGGAGGCGAGATCCTTCTGCACGTCTTCGATGCTGCTGCGCACATCCGTGGCCGCCGCGGAAACTTGCTCGCGCGTATCGCGCGCGGCCTTGTTCATTTCTTCCTGCATCGCCTCGGCGCGTGCCGCCGCTTCACGCGCGGTGCGCTTGAGCTCTTCGATTTCCAGCTCGCGCTCCACTTCGGCGCGTACGCTTTCCCAGCCCATGCGCAGGCGGCGCATCAGGGCGCCCGCGGTGCGGGCGGCTTGCGGAAGTTTCTCGGGGCCGAGCACGATCAGCGCGATCAGCGCCAGCAACACCAGCTTGCCGAGGCTGATCTCGATCATGCTGCCAATCCTGGGTGATTACTTCGATTCGCTGGAATCGCGCTGCTTGCTGGCCGAGGCGCTGGCATCGGGGGCCGGATCGGCCTGCAGCTTCTCCTGCGCCTTGCGCTTTTCCTCGTCCTCGTCGCCCTGCATGGCCTTCTTGAAGCCGCGCACGGCGTTGCCGAGATCGGAGCCGACCCGCGTCAACTTGCCGGTGCCGAACACCAGCAGAATGATGACGAGCAGGATCGCCCAATGCCAAATGCTGTCCAAACCCATGAGAACCTCGTTGCGGAACCTTGCCGTCTGCGCCCGGGGAAGGCGGGCGCCGGCGTCCGTATCAGCGGGAAGTGTACTCCTCCAGAGCATCCCGGAAGCGCACGACCGCCGCCGGAACCTTGCTCACCCCACCCTCGAAGATGCGCCGCGGGGTGATGCCCTGGCCATAAACCTGCGCATTGGCATCGTAATCGATCTTGATGACCGAACCATCCAGCGCCACGCCCGCAAACAGGCCGCGGGCGCGCGAGTAGGAGTAGATCTCCGCCTTCAGCTGCTGGTCGGTGGCGGCCGACGCGGTGCGGCCTACCGGGCCGGCCGCCGCGGAGGCGTCCGCGCCCACCGTGAACTTGCCGTTGACGATGCTATCCACGCCGCGCTGGGTGCGGAACACCAGCACCACGTCGGTCTTGGACACGCCGATCTGGAAGCCCACGCTGCCGCCCCCGAAGGAGATGAAGCTGGGATTGGACCAGGTGCCGTCCGGGTTCTTCACCGACACCAGCCCCTCGCCACGGCGCCCGCCGAACACGAAGCCGACCTTCAGTACGTCGGGAATCACGGCGATGGCGCGGGCGTTGCGCAGCAGATCGGTGGGAATGGACTTGTCCGGCGCCTGCTCGATCTCGTTGAGCACGCGCACGGCGGCTTGCGCACGCTGGTCCGGGGTATCGTCCGCGGCGTGCGCGGCGACGGCAGGCAGCAGCGCGAGGGCGACAAACGACAAACGACGCAGTGCTTTGAACATGGGTAGCTCCGGATTGCGGATGACTGGATCGTGGTTGGGGCGATGATACCGAACACTTGTGGCAGACTGGATCGGCTATTCAGCCGCCACGCATCGATGCCACGCAACCACTATATCGGCCTTGCCGGACCATCCTACGACCAACCGGCCAAGGTTGGCGTATTGCTTGTGAACCTCGGCACACCCGACGCCCCAACGGCGCGCGCGCTGCGCCCGTATCTGGCCGAATTCCTGGGTGATCCGCGCGTCATCGAATACCCGCGGTGGCTGTGGTGGCTGGTCTTGCACGGCGTCATCCTGCGCATCCGCCCGGCGCGTTCGGCGCATGCCTACGCGCGGATCTGGACCGCCGAAGGATCGCCGCTGCGCACCGGTTCGGAAAAGTTGGCGCTGGCCCTGCAGGACACCTTGCGCCGGCTCGTCAAAGGCCCGGTCCGTGTGGGCCTGGCCATGCGCTATGGCGCGCCATCGGTACGCCAGCAGATTGAGCAGATGCAGCGCGAAGGCGTGCGCCGTCTGCTGGTGCTGCCGTTGTATCCGCAGTATTCGGGCACCTCGACCGGTTCGGTAATCGATGCGGTCGCCGACACGTTCAAGCAATTGCGCTGGCCGCCCGAGCTGCGCATCGTCAACGATTACCACGACGATCCCGGCCATATCGAAGCGCTGGCGCAGTCGATCGAACGCTGGTGGGCGCAGCATGGCCGCGGCGACACGCTGCTGCTGTCGTTTCATGGCATTCCGCAACGCTACGTCGATGCGGGCGACCCGTATTTCCATCAATGCCACGCCACCGCGCGGAAACTGCGCGAGCGGCTGGGATTGGACGAATCGCGACTGGTCGTAAGTTTTCAATCACGCGTGGGACGCGAGCCCTGGCTGCAGCCCTACACGGATGAAACGGTGCGGCGGCTGGCGCGGGAAGGCGTCAAGCGGCTGGACGTCGCCTGCCCCGGCTTCGCGGTGGATTGCCTGGAAACGCTGGAGGAAATCGCCATGCAGAACAGCGAATTCTTCCGCGCGGCCGGTGGCGAAAGCCTGCGTTACATCCCGGCGCTCAACGACAGCGACGAGCAGGTCGCGAGCCTCGCCGCACTGGTGCTGCGCCATACGCAGGGATGGCCCGAATGTTCGTCGCGCGAGAAGTCGTGATGCGCGCACATGCTCCGCTCGAACAACGCATCAGCCTGTCCCATCACCTTGCGCTGACCGCGCAGATCTGGGGCGACGCCGATGCACCGCCGCTGCTGGCCCTGCACGGCTGGCTCGACAACGCCGGCAGCTTTGCCTTGCTGGCGCCGAAACTCGCCGAACGCTTCCGCTTCATCGCGCTGGAATTGCCCGGACACGGACATTCCAGCCATCTGCCGGCCGGCATCAGCTATCACTACGTCGACTACGTCAGCGCGGTGGTCAGCGCCGCCGAAGCGCTGGGATTGGAACGCTACACCCTGCTCGGCCATTCGCTGGGCGCAGGCATCGCCTCGCTCGTTGCAGCAGCAATGCCGCAGCGCATCGATCGTCTCTTTCTGATCGAAGGACTCGGCCCGCTGGGCGATGACGGCGCCAACACCTTGCAGCGCTTTCGCGATGCGTATGCTGCGTCGGCGCCGAACGGCAAATCACTGCGGGTGTTTGCGAGCGTGGAGCAGGCGACCAGCGCGCGCACGGTCGCCAGCGGCCTGCGTGCGGAGCTGGCGCGGCCGATCGTCGAGCGCGGGCTTGCCGCTGTCGACGGCGGCTATCGCTGGCGCAGCGATCCGCGCCTGACGCGACCCAGCGCCGTGCGTCTGGCAGAAGCGCAGATCCAGGCGCTGCTTGCCGGAGTCGAAGCGCGCACGGCTTTATTGCTATCCGACCCCGCCACTTCGTACCTGCCCCGCTCGATGATGGATGCACGTGCGGCACGCGTTCCTCATATCACTGTCACCCGCATGCAGGGCGGCCACCATTTGCATCTGGAACACCCAGGTGACGTGGCCGAATGGCTGCTTGGCGGGACAACGTAGAGCAAAGCCCGAAGCTATCCCGTTGTCGGCACAAGACGCCGAGGGATCGAGCGGCGCACTGATCAACAACGCACGAAGAGGCTGCTACGTTGCACGTTGCGGCCTGTACTGCCGCGACTGTCGATCCGCTCTACGGGTGAAATGCACATGAAAAAGCGCTTACTTGCCTGCCTGGCCGCATGCCTGATCGCCACTCCGGCTTTTTCGCAACAGCAACCGGCAGCACCCCACGAAGACACCATCCTTTTGACGATATTCCTGAAGCACGACCAGAGCAAAAACCTGGACCAGATTCAGGAGATTCAAAAGCAGCAAGGGTTCTATCGGCAATTCCCGCCCGCCGGCACGCAGATCGTCAGCTGGCATGTGGTCATGGGCATCGGACAGGTCGTCACGCTGAAAGTCCCGGCGTCGAAATTGCGGGACGTCAACGTCGCGTTGGAAAAAACGGCCTGGGGCGCATTCCGGACCGAATACTATCCAACCTACGATCTGTACCCGGTGATCAAGGACCAACTGGCCAACAGCACGAAAGCGACGGAATAGCTGTTGCGCGAATGGCAGGTTGGGGTGCAAACCCCAACGTCGCCATGGTTGATATCGCCCAATGTTGGGGTTTGCACCCTGAAACATCCCCACGTTTTTCGCCTGATATGTTGAGCGAAATCAGTAAGCTTGCCCTTCCTGTGCGCAATCGCTCATATTGCCTCACCGTCATTCCGGCGAAGGCCGGAATCCATCGCCAGCACGAAGCATGGATTCCGGCCTTCGCCGGAATGACTTTTTGGCTTTTTTAGCGGGTCGCCAGCATGAACGTTTTCGTTTTTTGCAGAGTAAAGTGCGCAAAGCAAAAACGTGGGGATATATCAGGGTTTGCACCCCAACCTACGCGGAAATCGCGAGACGCTCCGAGCGATACACCCACGCCGTCAGCCATCCCACCAGCACCGCCACCACCGCACCCGCCACCACGACGTGCGTGAGCTGCATTGCTGATACGCCCTCCCCGCGCAGCAGACGCATGATGCCCATCTGCTGGCCGAGCAGCGGCACGT
>CBJMMB010000003.1:0-75474 GCA_966430775.1 uncultured Dyella sp.
CGCTGGCCAAGGCCGCGGGCATGAAGTTCATCGTGATCACCGCCAAGCATCACGATGGTTTCAATTTGTTCGGGACCGTGCAGACGTCGTACAACACCGTGGACGGTACGCCGTATCACCGGGATATCGTCAAGGAACTCGCCGAGGCCTGCGCACGCGGGGGTCTGAAGTTCGGCGTGTATTACTCGACGATCGACTGGCATCACCCGGGTGGTAATAAGTACATCGAAGGCAACAGCAATCCGATCACGCCTGAGCAGGAAGCTTTCAACGTGGTGCAAATCAAGGAGCTGCTGAGCCACTACGGCCCGATCTCCGAAATCTGGTTCGACATGGGCAAGCCCACGCCCGCGCAAAGCGCGCACTTTGCTCATACGGTGCACGCGCTGCAGCCGCAGACGATGATCTCCGGCCGCGTCTGGAATCACTACGGCGACTTCGCCGTGATGGGCGACAACGCCGAACCGGATGTCGCGATGGAATTGCCGTGGCAGGCGCCGGCTTCGATGTTTCCGGAAACCTGGGGCTATCGTTCATGGCAGGAGCGCAAAGATCCGCAAGGCAAGATCCGCGAAAACATCACGCGCCTGGTGCGCGTGGTGAGCGGGGGCGGCAACTACATTCTCAACATCGGGCCCGAAGGCGACGGTTCGGTGGTGCCGTACGAAGCGCAGGTGCTGCAGGGCATTGGCGCGTGGCTGAAGCGCAATGGCGAAGCGATCTACGGCACGCGCAAGCAGCCGTTCGCCGCCGTGGATTTTGGCTATGCCACCGTCGGTCCACATGCGCTCTATCTGTTCGTGGCAAAACAATCTAAGGATCACCAACTGCACGTGCCGGGATTGGCCGATACCATCTTCGGCCCGGCCTATCGATTGGGTTCGCCGGCCTCCACCGTCGAGGTGCAACGCCACGGCCACGACATAAGCATCGCCTTGGATCGTCTCGCCGGCTGGCCGGCGTCGGATGCTGGCGACACCACCGACGCGTTCATGCCGGTGATCGTGCTGCCGTTCAAAGGCCCGCTGCACGTTCGCCCCAGCATGCTCGCCGCTGCATCCGATGGCCGTTTCCAGTTGCAGCCGACGCAGGCGGAGCATTACCTCAACTACAACGGCGAAGGCTACGAAGCGCCGGCCACGCTCTACAAACTGAGTTGGCAGCTCGATGCGCAGGCGGCGGATTACCTGCTCAGCCTGCACTACAGCGCCGCCGCGAATGCGAAGGTGGATGCATGGATCGACGGACATCGCTATCCACTAGCCTTGCATGGAGCTGACACGAGCACGCCACCGCTGCGCATCCATCGCGACCGCGCGACACACCCCTACGCCATGCAGGTCGAGCTGACGCCGGCGGCGCCGTTCGTGCAGGGCGCAGCGCTCCCGGTCACCGTGCAGTCGGTGGAGCTGTCGCCGACGCGATAAGGCGTTTCCCACAGGGTCATAAGGTGACCTGCCGCGTCCAGCTACCCGTCGTGGCTGGGTGGTTGAGACGCAGACAGGCGTGCGCAGCCGTGGTCGGGCGGGTGGCATAAACATTGCTGCCCTCGCCATTCAGTGATGCAGTTCACATAATGGACGACTGCTCACGGGGTCCACGAGCAGTTGTACAGGGGAAACATGCAGCTGTCCGATTCGCGTTCCAATCCGGGAAGCCTGCCCGCGTCGTTGCTCGGGCTGCTCGCCTTTGGCCATTGCATGGCCTTTATCGATCGCTACCTGCCGGCCGTGGCAGCCCCCTTGTTGCGGGCGGAATTCGGCCTGTCGGATACGCAGATGGGCTTGCTCAATGGCCCCGCGTTCGTAGTGCTCTATGTCGTAGGCGTGCTGGCAAGCTGGCCGCTGGCGCGTTCGCCGCATCGCCTGCGCCTGCTGGCCGGATGCATCGCCACCTGGATGCTCGGCATGGCGGTGTTTGCGCTGGGGCGTTCGTTCGGCGTGCTGATCGTGGCGCGCGCATTGGTGGGCCTGGGGCAGGCGGCGTTCGTGCCGCTGGCCTTGGGCTTGATCATGGATTGCTCGGCGCCGCGTTGGCGCGCCCGTTCCATGGCCGTGTTCACGGCGGCGTCGTCCGCGGGGCACAGTCTGTCCATGCTGTTGGGCGGCGCGACGCTGGCGCTGCTCGCGAAGTGGGTATCGGTGCCGGCGGCCGTGCATTGGCGCTGGCTGTTCCTGATCATGGCCGCGCCCAATGCCGTGCTGATCCTGATGCTGCTGTGCCGGGAAGAGTGTCCGCGCAAGCCGTCGCCGCCGTCCGGCCATGTGTTCCATCAGATGCTCGAATCGTTTCGCGAACGCCCGTGGGTGATGGGCATGTATCTGTGCGGCGCCTGCGCCAGCCTGCTGGTGATCCAGAGCATCGGCGCATGGGCGCCATCGGTATTGCATCGCGAACAAGGCTTGACGCCCGCCACCGCGGCGCTGGTGTTCGGCGCAGCGCTGTTGATCGCGGCGCCGTTGGCGAATTTCATCGCCGGCACGCTGGTCGACAAGCGCGGTGAAAAGCTGCCGCCGATGACGATCATGGCGGTCGCGCTGGCGCTGGCCGTCCCGCTGTTCTGGCTCATCCCATGGTCGAGCTCGGCGGTGATGGCGTGCGTGTTGTTGACGTTCGCCTGGCTGATCGGGGCGATCGCCGCCGTGGCCATGCTGGTGGGTTTGCCGTCCATGCTCAGCGCGCCCTTGCACGACATGGGCTTGCGCGTGTTCCTGACGGTGACCACCGCGGTCGGCGTCGCGCTCGGCCCGCTGATGGCAGGTGTCGTCAGCGACGGCATGCAACTGGGCCAGCATGGTTTGTCGTGGGGCTTGAACGAGGTGTGCCTGGGCGCGGCGGTGGTCGGCATCGTGGCCGCCTTGCTGGCGCGTAGCTTCCGCTGGCGCATGGCGATCGAGGCGGCGCGGTGAGCGAGATCTTCGCGTTCGACAGCGCCGCCTACGACACCGACGAAGCATTTGCGCGCTACTGCGAGCTTTACGCGCGCGGCGCCGATGTGGAACGCACGGGCACGCCATTCTTCGCCCGCGTGCGCAGCTGGCGCCTGGATCGCATGATCCTGTTTGCGCGCGAATACGGCGGCATTCGCCATCATCGCGGCAAGCGCGTGGCGCACGACGGCTTCGATCACTTCGTCGTGCACCATGTCATCAGTGGCGAATTCCAGGCCGGGCCGCCGAACCAGACGATCGCGGTCGCGCCAGGCGAAACCTTGCTGGCCGATACGACCCAGCCGATGGAAACCCGCGCAGAAAACGTTCGCCTGATCACGGTGAGCCTGGCGCGCGAAGCCACGCGAGCGGCCGCCGGCAATTTGAGCCGGCTGCACGGCCATCGCATTGGCGCGCAGGAAAGCGCCTTGCTCGGCGCGCTGTTGCGTACCCTGGTGGAGCAGGTATCACGTTTGCCACAGGCGTCGCATGCAGCCATCACGCGCACGCTGGTGGATCTTTTGTCCGTGGCGATCGATCCGGCGGATTCCGGCGCGCGTGCGGAGTCTTACCGGTTGGAGCAAGCACGCCGCGAAACGGTGCGCCGGCTGATCGAGACGAATCTCGGCACACAGGATTTTTCCGTGCAGGACATCGTCAACGCCACCGGCGTTTCACGCGCGAGCCTCTATCGTCTGTTCGAAGCCTGCGGCGGCGTCGCGCGCTTTCTGCAGCAATGCCGGCTGCAGCAATTGCGCGAACGGCTGGATGATCGCGCCTTCGATCATCAATCCCTCGCCGATCTCGCCCCCATGCTGGGCTTCTCCAGCGAAAGCCACGCCAGCCGCCTGTTCAAGCAGGCATTCGGCATTGCGCCGGGCGCCTATCGCGCCGCCAGCATCCGCGGCGCGCAGGATCCCGCGGTTGACGTGATGGTTCGCCGTTGGAACAGCAGCCTGAGCGAGTTGCGCTGAGCGGTATCGGCCGGTTCGCTCTTGCACACGCGTCGCAAGATTGAGACGCACAGACATGTTCCTTTGTCCGCCGCGCGGCTAGCATCGTGGTAATCAAAAAACCGTGAACTACATCACGTAATTTGCTAGCGCAGCACGGCGCGGATGAGCCGTGCGCGAACACAGGGGACAACCGATGGAACGCCGGTTTCACTTTATCTCGGGCCTGCCAAGGTCCGGGTCGACCTTGCTTGCGGCCATTTTGAGCCAGAACCCGCGTTTCCATGCGGGCATGAGCGGCCCGATGGGCGGCGCCTTCGGCACCATGCTGGGCGAGTTGAGCGGCCGCAACGAATACTCGGTGTTCGTCACCGATGCGCAGCGCCGCCGCATGCTCAAAGGCATGTTCGACCAGTACTACGGTCCCGAATACGACGCCGAGGTGGTGTTCGATACCAACCGTGTCTGGTGTACCCGCATGCATCAACTGAAGGAGCTGTTTCCGCAGGGCAAGGTGATCGCCTGCGTGCGGCACGTGTCGTGGATCATCGACAGCATCGAGCAGCTGGTGCGCAAGAACGCGTTCCAGCCCTCCTCCATTTTCAATTACCAGACCGGCGGCACCGTGTATTCGCGCGCCGAAGGCCTGGCCAATGGCGACGGCATGGTCGGCTTCGCCTACAACGCTTTGAAAGAAGCGTTCTACGGCGATGACACAGCCAATTTGATGCTGCTGCGGTACGAAACGCTGGTCGGCAACCCCGCGCAGGCCATCGCCGCCGTCTACGACTTCATCGGCGAGGCGCCTTACGCCCACGACTTCGAAAACATCCGCTACCAGGCGGATGAATTCGACCTGCGCGCCGGCACGCCGGGATTGCACACGGTCCGCAAAAAGGTCGAGGCGCGCGAACGCAACAGCGTGTTGCCGCCTGACGTATTCCGCCGCTTCGAGAACGACATGTTCTGGCTGGACCCGGCGCTGAATCCGCAGCGCGTGCGGGTGATTTGAGTGCAGCGCATCCGCGCTGCGTCTTCGCATTTTTTGGATCGAAAAAAACCGGCTCGCTTACTGCGCACGCGCGCAACGCGAACGCCGATCAACAACTCGCAGGCCTAACAGGGAGCCTTTGCCGTGAATCGCATCTATCGCATCGTTTTCAACCGCACATTGGGTGTATTGCAGGTGGCGTCCGAATTGGCGAGCGCGCCAAAAGGCGGTGTCGTCGGCGGCGCAGATGCGTCGTCGAAGGTCGAACCTAAATCGCGTCTGTTGGCGCTTGCGGTGGCCACAGCATTGGCGGCCGTCGCGTCGCCGGTGTGGTCGCAGACCTGTACGCCCAGCGCAACCGTCATTTGCGGCGTGTCCGGCGGCAATGGCGGCGCCGGTACCAGCGGTGGCCAGGCCGGTGCGGCCGGTGCGGGTGCCGTCCTTTCGGGCACTTACGCCAATTCCGGCGGGACCGGAGCCGGCAGCTACGGGAGCGGCGCGGCAGGCCAGGGCGTCAACGGCAGCGGTGGTGCGGGCGGGGCTGCGGGGTGGCCCGGTGCGGCTGGCATGGGGGGAGGACTTAACACGCATGGCTATGGCGGCGGCGGCGGTGGCGGCGGCAGCTTTGGATATATGGCTGGCGGCGGCGGTGGCGGTGGCGGCGGCGTGGGGCTTTCGGTTGCGAGTGCCGGCAGCTTTACCAATCTTGGAACCGTCACGGGTGGCAACGGCGGTAATGGTGGCAATGGCGGTTTTAATGGATCTTCTGCCTATGGCGGCGGTGGCGGCGGTGGCGGTGCCGGCGTCTTTGCCGGTGCAAGCAGCACGCTCAATAACAGCGCCGGCACATCGATCAGCGGCGGCGTTGGCGGCAATGGCGGTGGCGGTTTCAGAGGGGCCAACGGTGCCAGCGGCGGTGCCGGGGTGGCTGGCAGTGGTTTTGTACTCAACACGGGTGGCACGATCACCGGCGGTGCCGGCGGCAACGGCGGCGGCCAGGTCAGCGATGGCGGTTATGGCGGCAGCGGCGGCAGCGGTGGCGCCGCCATCTCGGGAGCCGGCTTTACCGTCACCAATACCGGTCAAATCAGCGGTGGCCACGGCGGCACCGGCGCCACTGACACCCACCAAAACGGCGCCCCGGGTGCGGGTGGCGTGGGCATCGTGGCCACCGGCAATTCGACCATCACCAATAGCGGCAGCATTGCTGGCGGCACGGGCGCCAGCGGTGCCCAGGCCGACGCGATCGACCTGAGCGGTGGCGGCAACAAGCTGGTTCTGCTGGCCGGGTCAACCATCACGGGCAACGTAGTCAGCACCAGCGGCAGCCTCAATGGGGGCGATACATTCACGCTGGGCGGCGCTGTCGATAGCAGCTTCTCCGCCTCGCAATACCAGGGCTTTGCGCAGTACGAAAAAACCGGCAGCAGCACCTGGACGTTGACGGGCGCCAACGCATCGGCCACACCCTGGACATTGGAAGACGGCACGCTGGCCATCTCCAATGACGCCAGCCTGGGCGCCAGTTCGGGCACGTTGACGTTCAATGGCGGCACATTGGAAACCACCGCATCCATCACCTCCAGCCGCGCGGTGGTGCTGGGCGTCAACAACGGCATTGTGTCGACCGATACCGGCACGACGTTGGCGGAAACCGGCGGCATCAGCGGCACCGGCTCGCTGATCAAGAACGGTGGCGGCGAGTTGCTGCTTACGGGCGCCAATACCTACTCCGGCAATACCTCGATCAACGCAGGCACGCTGGCCATCACCAGCGGTGGCGTGACCAACAGCTCGCAAGTCATCGACGACGGCACGTTGAATGTCGATGGCGCCGGCTCAAGCATCACCGCGACCGGCGGCGGTACGCCGTTCGTGATCGGCAGCTTCGGTACCGGCACGCTGACGGCTAGCAACGGCGCAACAGTTTCCAGCAACTGGGAAATCAATATCGGCGATTCGATTGTCGGCAACGGCACGGTAACCGTCACCAGCGGTGCCGCGATGAACGCGGGCGCCAGCATCAATATCGGCAAATGGGGCAACGGCACGCTGACCGTTTCCAACGGCGGCACGGTCAGCGCTAACGGTTTCTTTTCCATCGCCGACCAGTCCACTGCGACCGGCGTCGTGACGGTGACCGGGAGTGGCTCGAGCGTTACCGCAACGCAGGAAGTCGCCGTGGGCAATCACGCCGGCAACGGCACGCTGACGATTGCCAATGGCGGTTCGGTCACCGGCAACACCGTAGTGATCGCTGCGGACAGCGGTTCCGTGGGCACGTTGAACATTGGTGCAGCAGCGGGCGATGCAGCCACTGGTGCCGGCACGTTGAACACCGGCAGCGTTGCCTTCGGCGACGGCACCGGTTCGCTGGTGTTCAACCACACGGACACCGCCTACATGTTTACGCCCACCATCAGTGGCGCGGGCACGGTCGAGCTGCTGGCCGGCACCACGATCTTTAACACCGACGAGAGCTATACCGGCAGCACGCAGATCAACGGCGGCACCTTGCAGTTGTCGGGCACGGGCGCCATTGCGTCGTCGAGCGATGTCACCGTCACCAGCGGTACGTTCGACATCTCCGGCCTTACCACCGGCGGCACCACCATCAATGATCTCGCCGGCGCAGGCAACGTCAACCTGGGCAGCAATGCGCTCACGCTCGGCACCGCCAACAACACCGAGTTCGATGGTGTGATCGCCGATGGCGGCAATGCAGGCGGCACCGGCGGCTCGCTGATCAAGCAAGGCACCGGCACGCTGACGCTCGGCGGTAGCAATACGTATACCGGCGCCACCACCATCAACAGTGGCACGCTGGCGCTTTCCGGAACGGGCAGCATCATCTCGTCGAGCGGTGTCATCGATAACGGCACGCTCGATATTTCCGGCATCACGACACTCCAGACCACCATCGGCGACCTCTCCGGCACCGGCACCGTCAGCCTTGGCGGCAACACGCTCGAGCTCGGTACGGCGAACAGCAGCACGTTCGACGGTGTGATCACCGACGGCAGCAACGGCATCGGCGGTGGGTTGATCAAGCAAGGCAGCGGCACGCTCACGCTCACCGGCGACAACACCTATACCGGCGCCACCACTGTCGCTGGCGGCGCGTTGCAGGTGGCCGCTGGCGCTGCCATCGCGGGCAACGTGAACGTGCAGGACGGGGCATCGCTGGGTGGCGCGGGCAGCATCGGCGGCAATGTCGACCTTGCTGCCGGCGCCACACTCACATCGACCGGTACCCTGACCGTCGGCAGCCTCGTCGCGGAGCAAGGCAGCCAATTCAACATCTCGCTGGGCGCGCCGGGCGCTAATTTCCAGAGTTTCGGCAGCAGCAACAGCGTGGCGGTTACCGGCAACCTGGAGCTGGATGGCGCCACGGTGAATGTCACCAATGCCGGCAACATGGGACCGGGCCTGTACAACCTGTTCACCTACGGCGGCACGCTCACCGAAAACAACGGCGGGCTCAGCCTGGGCGCCACGCCGGCGGGTGGGGTCTTCACCATTCAAAATCTCAGCGCCGCCAAACAGATCAACCTGCTCGACACGGCCGGCCTGACGCTGAATTTCTGGAACGCCAACGGCCTGGCCACCGCAAGCCAGCTGGGTGGCGGCAGCGGCACCTGGTCGGTGACCTCGCAAACGTGGACCGATGCCAACGCCACCGCGACAGCGCCGATGCAGCCGCAGCCTGGCTTCGGCATTTTCGGCGGCGCGGCGGGCACCGTCACGGTCGACAACAGTGCGGGCGCGATGCAGGCCACTGGACTGCAATTTGCCAGCAATGGCTATGTTCTGACGGGGGATACGCTTACGCTGGTGAGCAGCGATGGCAGTGCGCCAGTGATCCGCGTCGGTGACGGCAGCAGCGCCAGCGCCAGTTGGGTTGCCACGATCGACAACACCCTCGATTCGAATACCGGACTCAACAAGACCGACGTCGGCGCCCTGGTGCTTGCGGGCGGCAATACGCAGATCAATGGCGGCGTCACAGTCAGTGGTGGCGAACTGGACCTGACCGGCAACGGCAGCAGCATCGGCGGCGGCGTCAGCATGGCGTCGGGCACCACGCTGGTGCTGGGTGCGAATGGCGCCGGCGTGCTGGTGAGCGGCACCTACGGTAACGCCGGATCGGCCGGCGCGCAGGGTGTATCCAGTCCCTTCTCGCCTACCAATAACGTTGCGCCCACGGCGGGTGGTGCAGGCGCGTCCGGCTATGCGGGCGGTGCGGCGATCAGTGGCAGCGGCTTCACCCTCAACAATCAAGGCCAGGCCACTGGCGGAAACGGCGGCGCCGGCGGTTATGGCGGTGCCGGTGGCGCATGGGGCACTCCGGGCGGCGCCTATGTGGGCAATGCGGTGCCGGGGCCAGGCGCCAATGGCGGCGCCGCTGGCGCGGGCGGTAACGGTGGCGCAGGTGTCAGCGGCTCCAACTTGGCCGTCAACAATAGCGGCAGGATCGCCGGTGGCTTAGGCGGCGCCGGTGGTCGTGGCGGCATGGGCGGCTCCGGCGGCAAGTACATCGGCAGCGGCCCGAAATATGTTCCCGGCAGCGGCTCCGGCGGCCCTGGCGGAAGCGCGGGTACCGCCGGCATGGGCGGCGCTGCCGGCAACGGCGGACAGGGCGGCGCGGGTATCAGTGCGACGGGCACAAGCACGTTGGTCAACAGCGGCTGGATCCAAGGCGGTAACGGTGGTTATGCCGGCCCAGGCGGCAATGGCGGACGGGGTGGTCCGGCGATCTTTCCGGTCAGTGGTGTCACCGTCAGCGGCGGCGCAGGTGGCGTTGCAGGCGCGGGCGGCATCGGTGGCGCCGGCGGTGCGGGCGTGACCGGTTCCTCGTTCAGCCTCACCAATGCCGGCTCGATTGTCGGCGGCTACGGCAGCATGGGCGGTGTCGGCGGCAACGGCGGCGCGGGTTCGGGCGCTTATGCAGGTCGTGCAGGTGTTGCAGGCAACGGTGGCGCGGGTGGAACCGGTGGTGCCGGCGGCGTCGGCGGTGCGGGCGGCAATGGTGTGGAAGGCAATCAGTTCACGCTGGTCAACACTGGCACTGTCGCAGGCGGTGCAGGTAATGCCGGCGGCGACGGCGGTGCGGGTGGTACCGGCGGTTACACCCAGGCTGGCGCGGCCGGCAATGGCGGCAATGCAGGAGCTGGCGGCGCGGGTGGCGCCGGCGGCGCGGCCGTCAGCGGCAACTATTTCACCGCCACCAACAACGGTGTCCTCATCGGTGGCGCCGGCGGCGCAGGCGGTCTTGGCGGTATGGGCGGCCAAGGCGGTTCACCCATTTCGGAAGCCCCCCTCCCTGCCACCGTCACCGTCAACAACGCCGATGGCAACGGCGGTAACGGCGGCGCTGGTGGTCAGGGCGGTGCAGGTGGTGCGGGCGTTACTGGCGTCGGCTTTACGCTGACCAACAATCAAGTCATCGGTGGCGGTACTGGTGGTTATGCCGGCGCGGGCGGTCTGGCCGGACCGGCCGGTTTGGCCTCGGATACCAGCATTACCGCGGGCACTGCCGGCAGCCAGGGCAGCGGCGGGGTGGGCGGCAGCGGTGGCGATGGTGTCGGCGGCAGCCAGTTCACCTTCACCAACAACGGGGCAGTTACCGGTGGTAACGGTGGTTCCGGCGATTACTTCGGAGGCGAAGTTGGCCCTGAGGTGGAAGCGGCCAAGGCACCGGTGGAGGGTTACTACGGCAGCGCCGGCGGCATCGGCGGTGTCGGTGGCGCGGCAGTGCGCGGCGACAACGCGATCATCATCAACAACGGCACGCTCACCGGCGGTACGGGCGGCGTCGGCGGCCGCGGTTTCAACGGCTGGAATGGCGGATTCTCGTCGTCCGCCCTGGACGGAGGCAGCGGTGGCGCCGGCGGTCAGGGCGGTATCGGCGGTGCCGGCGTGACCGGGACCGGCTTTACCCTCACCAATAGCCAGACCATCAACGGTGGCGCCGGCGGCGATGGCGGCTGGGGTGGCGTCGGCGGACGGGGTGGCTACAACTATGGCGACGCAGCCGGCCGTGCCGGTGACGGTGGCGTCGGCGGTGCGGGGGGCGCGGGCGGCAATGGCGTCGAAGGCAGCCAATTCACCTTTACCAATAGCGGCGCCGTGACGGGTGGCGCTGGCGGATACGGCGGTGGCGCCACCAGTTCCTTCCCGGGCGGCAGCACCTACAGCGGCACCGCCGGCAACGGTGCCACTGGCGCCGCGGGTGGTATCGGCGCCGCCGGCGGAGCAGCGGTGGCTGGTATCAACGCCACGATTACCAACAACGGCACGCTTACCGGTGGTGCCGGCGGCGCGGGCGGCCGTGGCGGTTACGGCGGCTACGGTGGCTGGTCATCTACCACCAGTGGCGGTTCGGGCGGCAACGGCGGCAATGGCGGCCAGGGTGGCCTGGGCGGCGCGGGTGTAACGGGCAGCGGCTTTGTGCTGACCAATACCCAAGCCATCAATGGCGGGGCTGGCGGCATCGGCGGTAATGGCAACTACGGCGCGCCGGGCAACACGTCAGGCACCGGTGGCGCGACCACGGGCCTGTCCAGCGCGGCCGGCAACGGCGGGGCTGGCGGCGTGGGCGTCAGCGGTACCGGCTTCACGCTCACCAATTCCGGCAGCATCACGGGTGGCGCAGGCGGTACGGGCGGCCAGGGCGGCGCCTCGTACAACGCAACAGGCGTGGCGGGTAACGGTGGCAATGGCGGTGCGGGTGGCGCGGGTGTCAGCGGCGCTGACTTCACGCTGGTCAACACCGGCACGGTTACCGGCGGCAATGGTGGCGCGGCAGGTGCGCAAGGTTCGATCGCCAACGGCGGCACGGCTGCGGTGGACGGTATCGGCGGAGCAGGCGCCGTCGGCGTGGTTTCCACCGGCGGCTCGACCCTCGTCAACGCCGGCAGCATCGCCGGGGGCGTGAGCGCGACGGGAACGCAGGCCGATGCCGTGAACTTCAGCGGCGGCGGCAACACCCTCGTGCTGGAGGCGGGTTACGCATTCACCGGTAACGTGGTGAGCACCGGCGGCAGCGACACGCTCACACTCGGCGGCAGCAACAAGGCGAGCTTCAACGTGAATGCCTTGGGCGCGGTCGGCAGCAGCGCGACGATGCAGGGCTTTGCGCATCTGACCAAATCCGGCACCAGCACCTGGACGCTGACCGGCACCGGCAATGCAAGCCAGGCGTGGACGATCACCAACGGCACGCTGGTCGGCAGCAGCACCAGCATCGTCGGCAACGTGACGTTCTCCCCGGTGAGCGGCGGCAGCGCGAACCTGACCTTCGATCAGTCGACCAACGGCGTGTACAACGGCGTGATCAGCGGCAGCGGTTCGTTGACCAAGACCGGCAGCGGCACGTTGACCTTGACCGCCGACAACACCTACACCGGCGGCACCATCGTGACCGGCGGCAGGTTGCAGATCGCCAACAACGACACCGCCGGCATGGTGAGCGGCAATGTGGCGAACAATGGCGTAATGGCGTTCGACCGTTCCGACCTGGTCACCTACGGCGCGGCGATCAGTGGCACCGGCAGCCTGGCGCAGATCGGCAGCGGCACGTTGATCCTCAACGGCGTGAATACGTACACCGGCGGCACCACCGTAAGCGCCGGCACGCTGGAAGTGGGCGACAGTTCGCACGGCAATGCCTCCATCGCCAGCAACGTAACGGTCGATGCCGGCGGTACGCTGCGCGGCCACGGCAGCATCCAGGGCAACGTGACCAGCGATGGCACGGTATGGCCGGGCGGCTCGGTGGGCGTGCTGACGATCAACGGCAACTACACGCAGAACGCGGATGCGACGCTGCAGATCGACGTCACGCCGACGCAGGCCTCGCAGCTGCTGGTCAACGGCAACGCCAGCCTTGCCGGTACGCTGCATCTGATCTACGCGCCGGGCACGTACGCCACCACCAACTACACCCTGGTGCAGGCGCAGTCGTTGAGCGGAACGTTCAGCACGACCACCACCACCGGTGCGCCCACCAGCCTCGACACGCGGGTGGTGTATACGCCGACGCAGGCCGATCTGTTCGTGATGCAGAAGATCGTTGCGCCTGCGGATGGCGCGTTGTACGCCAATCTGTTGCAGAGCACGAGCCTGATCGGTCAGCAATCGCTGTCGACCGTGCTCGGCGCCACGCTGCGTTCGGGTGACACCGCATGCAACGGCAGCAATGCGGCGCACGCCAACACGGTGGCGTCCTCGTGCAACAGCGACCTGTGGGTGCAATACAGCGGCGGCAATCAGTCGATCAGCGGCGCCAATGGCTTGAACAGCTCGCTGTTCGGCTTGCAGGCCGGCGCGGATCATGCCGTGAACGATGTGCTGCATCTGGGCGTGGAAGCGGGCTTCAGCCGCATCAACAGCAACACCAACCAGGGCAGCAACGCCAGTGTGGACAGCGTGCATGGCGGCATCTATGCCTACGCCAATGTCGGACCGGTGGTGTTGTCGGGCATGCTCGATGAAACCCACAGCAGCTATGACGTGTATCGCCAGACCGGCATCGGTCGCAGCGTGACGCATCCGGACGGCGACACCACCTCCGCCGCGTTGCAGGCCGCATGGCCGATCGCTGCCGCGCAGTGGCAGGTGACGCCGGCGGTCGGTGCGTTGTATCAGCACCAGAGCTTGAGCAGCTTCAGCGAGTCGCTGGCCAGCGCCAATCCGTTTGCGAACGATTTCGTGCTGCAAGGTGCGCACAGCACGTACACCACGCTGCAGCCGTATGCACGGGTGCAGTTCTCGCGTTCGTTCGTGGCGCAAGGCGTCAGCTACGTGCCGCAGTTCGACGTGGGCTACCGCTACAACGCACGCGGCGGCAACGCGGTGGTGCAGGCCACCAGCCAGGACGGCACGGCGTTCGCCATGCCGGGTACATCGCTGGGCGGTGGCATGGCGACGGTGGGCGCACGCATCACCGCGCAAGCGGGCGCGTCGTGGAGCTTGTACCTGGATTACCAGGGGCAGTTCGCCAGCCATGTCAACGACAACGCGTTGAGTGTGGGCTTTACCAAGAAGTTCTAAGTAACGTTGTTCCCGCCCCTGCTTGCAGGGGCGGGTTGTTTCAGCAAGATCGCCATGATCGTCACCGATCATGTTTTCACCCGGAACATCAATGCACGCTTTCAACGTCCAGTGGGTATTCGGCAGCATCACGCCACGCTTGCGTGGACAGATCGTTGCGTTCTGGCTGAAAGAAGGTGCATTGACGAATCCGGACGAAGCGTGGCGACGTTCGTTCGAGGTGGCGTGCGTACTGCACGAGGAAGAAAGCGGAAACCTTGCCGGCGTGTGCACGGTTGCCATCAGCCTGGACGATCAGCAGCGATCGTACGGATTCGTGCGCATCTTCGTTCGCCCGAGCAGCCGGCGCATAGGCCTGAATGTCCGGTTGATGGAGCGGATGATTGAAGGGTTCGCCGAACTCGTGCACGAGCCGGGCGGTCCGCGGCGACTGGTCGCGACGATCGAGAATCGCAAGCTTGAACGCCGTGCGGCGCAACGGCTACTGGCGCGCCTCGGGTTCGAGCACGTCGGTGTGGCGGCGAATGGCGAGTTGATCATGCAGCGGATGCTGATGGCATAACGAGCCGCGCGGAAAAAGGGCTTCGTATGCATCATTCGTAAACTGAAGCGCCGATAGCATCACCTCAACCCACCGTCTTGAACGCCCTCGCCAACGTGCGCAACACGCTGCGCGAGCTGCTGTCCGTCAGGTTCGAATACAGAAACACATTGGGCACGGGCAGTGCGGGCAGCTTGAGCGCCGGCCCGACATCCATCGTTCCCTGCGGCGTGGCGGCGCGCGCCAATACGGCTACCGCCAGGCCTGCCGCAGCGGCGGCGCCAAGCGCTGCAGCCCCTTGGCCTACGTAGACTTCCTTCCAGCTGATGCCGGCGCGATCGAGCAGACGCACGGCCTGGTTGCGGATGCTGCAGTGCTCGCCTTGCGTGGCGAGCGGTATCGGTTCGCGAATGCGGTTGGCCGCGTCGATGGAGGCGACCCAGCCATAGGGTTCGGCGAAGAGTTTTTCGCCGCGCCGGCGGGTGTCGTCGAACTGGATGGTCAGCGCGGCGTCGAGCGTGCCGGCATCAAGCGAGCTCAACAATTCGCGCGAACCGGCCACACGCAGCTCGAACTGGATCTGCGGTTGCTGGCTGTGCATATGGCGCAGCACTGCCGGCAGCTGCATGCCGGCGATCTGATGGCTCAGGCCGATCACCAGCCGCCGCTGCGGCGCCTGCAGCGTGCCGATGGCCTGTTCGTGAGCGTCGACGAGTGCGCGCGCGGCATCCAGGAAAACCGCGCCTTCGGCGGAAAGACGCACTTGCCGCGGCGTGCGTTCGAGCAGGCGGCGACCCAGGTGGTCTTCCAGCTTCTTCAGTTTCAGGCTGAGCGCGGATTGCGTGCTGTTCAAGGCTTCGGCGGCGCGGGTGAAGCTGCGCATCTGCGCGATCCATACGAAGGCGCGCACCGCTTCCATGTCCAGCATCCGGGTGGAATCAGTCATGTGAAATTCGAATCATTGAAAGCGGATGCGATAGGTATATCACATGATCGATCGCCGCTAGCCTTTGCCGCATGACGCATTCGGAGATCATCACCATGAAGCGATCGACCTGGTCCATGCTGCTTGGAACATTGCTGGGCAACCTGATCATTCCGGCCTCGGCGGCGCTGGCCATGCCGCCTGTGACGCCGGCGACGCTGGCCGGAACCTGGACGCTGGCGGCGGCGGACGTACTGCATGCAGATGGCTCACGTACCTCCGATTTCGGCGCTACGCCCAAGGGCTTGCTGCTGATCGACAAGCAAGGGCATTACTCGCTGCAAATTTTCAAGGCCGATCGCCCGCGTTTCAGCGCTGGCGACAAGGCGAAGGGCAGCGACGCCGAATACAAGGCCGCCGTGATGGGCTCCAGCACGCATTTCGGTACCGTCAGCGTAGACTCGGCGCACAACGAACTGGTCTTCCGTATCGAAGGCGCCTCGTTTCCCAATTGGGAAGGCCAGCAGCAGCACCGGCAATACGAGTTGAAGGGCGACGTGCTGAGCTATCGCGTGCCGCCGCGTCCGAACGGCGATGTGCCGATTTCGGTGTGGCGGCGTGTTGATGCGACGACGAACGGCCATTGAAACCGCTGCCATAGTTTTGTCATTTCCGGCGCTTAGGGTGGCTGGACGATTCAGCGATTGAGTTCTCCAGCGAATGGCCTTTACGCGGCGTGATTTTCTCCGCAGCGCCGGCGCGCTCGTCGGCGCGTATACGCTCGCCGATGTCTGGCCGCAGGCACGAGCGTCCATGCCGATGGCGATGCCTGCGCGAACCAGCGCGGCCATGCTCGCGGCGCCCAAGGTGGCGCTGGTCAACCCGAGTTCGCTGGCGCGCTACGTCGATCCACTTCCCGTGCCAAAGCTGGCGCGCGCGTCCGCCATGCGTACACATCCGGCGTATCCAGGCCGCACGTTGCCGTGCTATCGCATGACGATGCGCGCGTGCAAAGTGCATTTGCATCGCGATATACCGCCGACCCCGATGTGGGGCTACGAGGGCCAGTTTCCCGGCCCGACCATCGAAGCGCGGCGCGGCGAACCGCTATTGATCGAATGGATCAACGGCTTGCCGTCGAAGCATTTCCTGCCCATCGACCCCACCATCCACGGCGCGGAGCGCGACAAACCGGAAGTGCGCGCAGTCACGCATGTGCATGGCGCGCGTGCGCCGGCCACATCCGATGGTTTTCCGGAAGACTGGTACCCGCCAGGCCATTCGGCGTTGTATCACTATCCCAACGGACAGGATGCCGCCACGCTGTGGTATCACGATCACGCGATGGGCATTACGCGGCTGAACATCTACGCCGGCTTGTTCGGTGCGTACCTCGTGCGCGATGACGACGAACAGGCGCTCAACCTGCCCACCGGCGACTACGATATACCGTTGATGCTGTGCGATCGCCTGGTGGCGCAGGACGGCCAGCTCTATTACCCGGTGTCGGAAGATCCCGCTGCGCCGTGGGTCATGCAATGTAACGGCAACCTCGTGCTGTGCAACGGCAAGATCTATCCGTATTTCGAGGTGGAACCGCGGCGCTATCGGTTCCGCCTGATCAATACCGCCAACACGCGTTTCTTCGATCTTTCGCTCTCACACGATCAACCACTGCAGCAGATCGCCAGCGACCAGGGCTTGTTGTCCGCGCCACTGCAACGTACGCGTATCGAGCTGTATCCCGCCGAGCGCGCCGACGTGGTGATCGATTTTTCGAGCCTCGCCGGCAAGTCGCTACAACTGCGCCACCAGACCGAAGGCATTCTGGAATTTCGCGTGCGCGAGCGCGGCGGTCACGATGCTTCGGTGCTACCGGCAAGCTTGCGCGCGGTGCCGCGCATCGATCCGGCGGCGGCGGTGCAGAACCGCATCCTCACCTTGAACGAAACGGATGACGCGAACGGCAACGCGATGACCATGCTACTGGATGGCAAACGCTGGTCCGATCCGGTCACGGAAACGCCGCGGCAGAACAGCGTGGAGACGTGGAGCTTCGTCAATCTCACCGGCGATGCGCATCCTATTCATCTGCACCTGGTGCGCTTCCAGGTCATCGATCGCCGGCCGTTCGACCTGTTCGCGTGGAACGCGCATCGCAAGCTGGTGTTCACCGGGCCGGCACTACTGCCCGAATCGCAAGAACTTGGTTGGAAAGATACGGTGCGCGCCGACCCGGGCATGGTCACGCGCATCGCCATGCGTTTCGAAGGCGAGCCGGGCCGCTATGTCTGGCATTGCCATCTGCTCGAGCACGAAGACAACGAGATGATGCGTCCTTTCGACGTGTTGCCGGCGCATTCGTAAACATCGCGTCAATGCACTGCGCACAAGCGCACGTTTGTCGCAGCACTGTCATCGCGCACTGACGCAATGTCGCGCGCCTGCCAACGTCGCGTCACATAGCCGGCGCAGACTTTCGTGCGGTCTGTGGGGACGCAGGCCGTAATCAGGGGGATTACTCGATTGCAGGCCTTGGCAACATGCCAGCAGGAGACACCCGTTATGCCCACTCAGTTTGGCCGTACCCGGTTGAAACCGTTTGTACTCGGCGCGCTCATCACCAGCCTCGTCGGGCTGGCGAACGCGCAAACCACCAATACTCCCAATGATGCGCAGTTCCGCCAGAACGTGCCGACCACGGCGGCCAAGCCGGTGAGCGGCGAACCCGGCGGCGCCGTCACGCTCTACAACCCCAATGCCGGCGAAGACGCGAGCAACCGCACGCGCACGCCGATCAAGCACGTGATTCTGCTGATCGGTGAAAACCGCACCTTCGATCACGTGTTCGCCACCTACACGCCGCCGCACGGCCAGACCGTCGAGAACCTGCTCTCCGAAGGCATCGTCAATGCCGACGGCACGCCCGGCCCGAAGGTAGCCAAGGCGAAGCAATGGCAGGCGAGCCAGACCGGCGATTTCCAGCTCGCGCCGCCGCGCACCAGCGCTTATACCCATCTGCCGTCGATCAACACCGGCAGCGCGCCCACGCAACCCTATCTGGCTTCCGCTGCGCAGGCCGCCGCCATCGAACCGGGCCTGCCGTCGGCGGCCTATGTGGAACTGGCTGAAGGCGGTACCGGCTTGCCGAACGACGTGGTCGACGCGCGCTTTCCGACCACGCTGCCGAATGCGCCGGTCGATATGCATGCGTCGATCAGCTACAACGACTACGCCAGCAGCCCCGTGCATCGCTTCTTCCAGATGTGGCAGCAGCTGGATTGCGACGTGAGCCATGCCACCTGGAAGAACCCCAGCGGCTGCCGCGCCGATCTGTTCCCGTGGGTGGAAGTGACCCTGGGCGCCGGCAACAACGGCAAGCCGCAACCGGCCAACTTCAACGAGCAGAGCACGCATGAAGGCTCCACCGCCATGCAGTTCCTCAACATGGCCAAGGGCGATGCGCCGTACTTCAAGAAACTGGCCGAGAAGTACGCGCTGAGCGACAACTTTCACCAGTCGGTGATGGGCGGCACGGGCGCCAACCACATCATGCTGGGCTTCGGCGACCTGGTGTACTACGCCGACGCCGACGGCGAACCCGCCACGCCGCCCTCCAACCAGATCGAAAACCCGAACTCGCAACTAGGCACCAACAACTGGTGGGTGCAGGACGGCTACAGCGGCGGTTCCTACGTGAACTGCGCCGATGAAAACCAGCCCGGCGTGGCCGCAGTGCGCAAGTACCTCAAGAGCCTGCCGTACCACGCGTTCAAGCATGGCGACTGCAAGAAGGGCGCGTATTACCTGGTCAACAACTACAACCCCGGCTACCTGGGCGACGGCACGCCTGCGCCGCTGGGCGCCGATCAGTTCACCATTCCGCCCACCAGGCAGCAAAACCTCGGGCTGCTGCTTTCACGCCATCACGTGAGCTGGAAGTACTACGGCGAAGGCTGGGATGGCGGCAAGGAAGACGGCGAGGCCGGCACCTTCTGCAACATCTGCGATCCGTTCCTGTACTCGACGCAGATCATGACCAACCCGACGCTGCGTGCGCACAACCAGGATCTCAACAACCTCTACAGCGACATCCAGAACGGCACGCTGCCGGCGGTATCCATCGCCAAGCCGGACGGACTGCTGGACGGCCACCCGGCCTCAAGCAAGCTGCAGCTGTTCGAGGGTTATGCGCAGAAGATCATCGAAATGGTGAAGGCCAATCCGAAACTGTGGGACAACACCGCCATCATGATCACCTTCGATGAAGGCGGCGGCTACTACGACTCCGGCTACGTGCAGCCGATCGACTTCTTCGGCGACGGCACGCGCATTCCGCTGCTGGTGGTGTCGAAGTATTCACGCGGCGGCCGCGTGGTGCACTCGTACACCGATCACGTGTCGTTCGACAAATTCGTGGAAGCGAACTGGGATCTGGACGAAACCATCTCCCATCGCAGCCGCGACAACCTGCCAAACCCGGTCGCGCTGCCCAACAACCCCTATGTACCGGTCAACGCGCCGGCCATCGGCGACTTGATGGACATGTTCGATTTCCGCCGCCACTGGGATGACGATGCCAACGTCGCCTCGGCGAAAAACTGAGTAAACCCGCTGCATACCCTGTCTGCTTATGCAGGCGGGGTATGTTGTTTCCACTTACCCAACCGATCTTCACGATGACCTTCTTCGCACGCTCCACCGCCCACCTGCACCGCTGGTCCAACCCCATTGCCGCACTGATGCTGATCGGCGCATCCGGCGCGATCAGCACCGGCGCACATGCCGATCCGGCGGATTTCCAGGCCATGCCGGGCTTGTGGAAGATCACCCTGCACACGCTCAAGGATGGCCATGCGCAGGATCACGTGAAGTGGAAATGCTTCTATGACGGTGCGGATCCGTGGGCCACATTTGCCGACACCACGCGGCCCGAAACGGCGTGCCAACGTGGCGGCGAACATCGCACGAGTACGGCATTGGCATGGCAGCTGAGCTGCGGCACGCATAAGGGCACCGCGCATATCGAGCTGGATTCGGCCCAGCATTTTGCCGGCAAGGTAGTTCTGGAAGGAGCGCCGGTAGTGGACATTGACGGCAAACGGTATGCGGCGTGCACGGGGCCTTCCGACTGATACCTTTGTCATAGCCCGCCATGGAAGCGAATGCTCAAATCCGGGCCGTTCGCCCGGTTGGCAAACGCGTTCATCAGACACTGGCCTGGTGAGTGCGCGAACGAAGCGATAGCCCACTCTTCACGTTTTCCCCACGGTCCCAAGCTCAAGTTATCGCGCGAATTCAAGGAATGGCTGTCCGGGCCAGCGTCAGACCGGATAAGAGCGCAGGCGCAATGCCTGTGTGACAGGACGACCAACAAAGGGGAAACAACATGCTTTTCGCCAAAGGCGTAAAAGCCGGTGCCGTCGCGGCACTGGTGATAACGAGTGCTGTTGTCAATGCGGGTACCTTTCCGGATTACGGCTACCAGCCGCCGGCAACGTACACCGGTCCGCTGTTCCATCTGAGTCAGAACTACCCGGCAACGCTGCCGAGCGGACCGGCGCCGGCGTTCTTCAAGCTGCTGCCGGCCAAACTCACCAACAACTTCGAGCAGTGGCGGCCGTATGTGGATGCGGTCAAGCAGTATTGCCTGGAAGGCAACGTCGAGAACGATTGGGACGTGCAGAAGAACACGATTCGGCATTGGTATCACATGCCATGGCAACACTATGGACCGCTGGGACGCGAAGGCATCCACGGCCTTACCAAGGAAGCGCAGATCCAGTCCAAGCAGCTTGCGCCAACCCAGGTCACGACCGGACAGACCTACGCCGTGGGCATCTATAACGATGTGGGCGCCTACACCATCGGGCAGGTCTGGAAGAATCCACAGGATCCCGATCCAAGCCTCACTTCCAAGCCCAACAGCTTCCACGACGGAACCGTGGTGTGCAAAGCGTTGTTTGCCGACATCGACCTCAAGCAGGTGCCGTTCCTGGTAAATCCAGTGCTGTGGCAGGCCTACATCACCGACAGCTTCGCTTCGGCCAATCGCGAGATCAAGAACGTCGCCCTGATCCAGATGGATTTCGCCGTGCGCGACAGCCGCGTGCCCGGCACGGGTTGGGTGTTTGGTACGTTCCAGTACAACGGTGCCATCACCGGCAAGCCGGGCTGGGACAATCTGGTGCCGGTGGGCGTGATGTGGGGCAACGATCCGGAAAACAACGGCAACGACTACACCAACAAGCAACCGACCATCACCAAGATCAATCCGACCATTATGGAGTCGGCGATCAACGCCAAGCCGGAACTGCCGCCCACGCATCTCGGTTGGAATGGACGGCTGAATGGTCCGGTGGACAACCCGGTCAGCTCCTGCATGAGCTGCCACATGACCGCCGAAAGCCCGCAACTTTCGCCGATGAATCCCACCTTCCAGGCACCAGACAAAGTACCGCCTGTGGGCTCGAAGGAATGGATGCGCTGGTTCCAGAACGAAGAAGCGGGCGTGCCGTTCGATGCGGCGGCGCTGAGTACCGACTACAGCCTGCAGCTCGCCGGCGGCATCGCCAACTTCTATGACTGGAAGTGCGACCAAGGCGGCGTGTTCGTCGGTGGCGGCAACGCCTGCCAGCAGGCACGCAATTTCCGCTTGAAGCTGATGAAGTCGGCCACACCGCCGGCCAGGGTGTTCAAGGTGGAACGCGATCCGGCGCTTAACGGCATCCATTGATCGCTCGCTCGGTTAGATCGCGAACCGGGCTGCTCAACACAAGCGAGCAGCCCGATTCGTGGTGCACTGCAGTGATTGTTCGCAGAACGGACAGCGTTTTTCCACATGGTTTGCGTTGTGCGGTGGCACACCGGAAAAAACTACTCGGTTTTTGCACCGCTTTTCGCGTTGAGCAAGTGGGCGCTCCTTGATCTCACCTTAACAATCGGCCGAGTAGATTCCGGACCGCAAGGGACTAGGGGGCACGTGGGTTCCATGGGGATGGATGGCCGTGATACGTGGTTGAAACGATCCGCCGAAAGCTCATCGGCGGACGGCGGTGTTTGCGCGCCGCATGATGACATCGCCTTACGCGCCGCCACGGATGCGGACATGGATTTCCTTCGCGATGTGTTTTCATCTACGCGGATGCAGGAATTCATAAGCTTAGGCTTGCCGGCAGAACAGACCGAATCCTTGCTTGCCAGCCAGTTTCTGACACAGCACGACTACTACCGTCGGCATTACCCGCATGGTCGTTTCGACATCATCATGCAGGGCGAGAAAAGCATCGGCCGGCTCTACCACGATTGGCACGGTGACATAGTGCAGCTGATCGATATCGCGCTCCTGCCGTTTTGTCGAGGCGCGGGCATCGGCACGCGCTTGATGCGGGCGCTCGTGGCGGAGGCGGCCAGGAAGCATATGCCCATGCAACTGTATGTGGAATTCGACAATCCGGTTCGCTCGCTATACCGCACGCTGGGATTCGTGCCGACCGGGGAGAACGGTATCTACGAGCTGATGCATCGGGACGCCCTGCCCTTTGACGATGAAGGGGCCCGGACGCCAGCAAAAGACCTAAGCAAGCTTTTTCGGTAATCGACATTCGCATGGCGTTTGCGGCCAAGCCTCAAACGCAGCAAAGGGGACACATGCAGGCGGTTCCAACGCATGAGGCGCTCGTCGCATCGCTGCACCGATTGTTCGTGCTGGAAACAGCCGATGGCCGCCGTGTCGAGGTGCGCTTGGCTGCTGCGCCGGCCGGCATCGCGATGGACGCAACGTACGTCAGTTATTCGGCGACCTTCGAACTGCCTCATGGCCTTTGGCTTCCCCAGGATACCTATCGCATCACTGCGCCCGACGGCACGTTCTGGGACCTGCTTGCCACGCCGACCCAGCCCAGCGCCGATGGCCGGGCCTGCCTTACCGTAGTCATGCATTACCAGCGTTCCACCGACACCGTCTAGCACGATGCAGGATGGTCGTGCCGGGCGGCGACGCAACCCATCGATCCTTCACAGTCCAATAGGGGAACATCATGAGCGATCCGTTTCTTGGCGAAATCCGTATGGTTGGCTTCAACTTTGCACCGAACGGTTGGGCGTTGTGCGCCGGCAGCATAATGGCGATCACCCAGAACCAAGCGTTGTTTGCCTTGCTAGGCACGGTCTATGGTGGCAATGGGACGACCACGTTTGCCTTGCCCGATCTGCAGGGACGCTCGCCGGTCGGCGCAGGCAATGGTTTGGGGCTCAGTCCGGTAGTACTGGGTGAGAAGGCTGGTGCCGAAAATGCGCAGCTTACGATCAATCAGTTGCCCAATCACACGCATACGACAGGCGGCGGCAGCGTTACGGTAACCGGTAGTGTGTCTGTTCCGGCCTGCTCGTCGCCGACGACAGGAGCCTTATCGGGAACGCCCGGGCCAACGACGGTATTGAGCACGAATGTCGCCGGTGGTCGACCCGGTGAGCTGTATACCACCACCGCGCCCAACACCAATCTCCTGCCTTTCAACGTGCAATCGACCGGCTCGGTCGCCGGCGGCAACACGGGTGCCACGGGCGGCAATTTGCCGTTTTCGATACGCAATCCCTACCTCGGGATCACGTGCATCATCGCGCTGCAGGGCATCTTCCCGAGCCGTAGCTGAGCCTTCCGATCGTTGCTGCCTGCCGCCCTTTACGCGACGGCAGTACTGAAACGGCCGAGAGGCCCGTACTCTCGGCAGCTTTCGTTACGCTGAAGCATTCCCTTTGACTCTTGTGACGTACATCACAAATAGGGCAGCATGACGGGCTCTGGCTCATCGTTTGAAGTGTTCGATGCCGGAGCAACGGCAGTAGTCGGTAATTGAGTTGATACGCCAAGCCATTTTCAAAGCAAACGGAGAGGCTGGCATAGACGCTGCTTGTAGTGTTTGGGGAATTACTGCCCAAGGGGCCGCATGGATTACGCGAATCATGCGTGATGTGAGTTGCGTTATTACCGCATGAAAAAAGGGGTGTCCGGTCGTGGGCGCCCCACAGGGGGACAATCAAGTGAACCATATCTTTCGGCTGGTCTGGAACCGCAAGCTTGGCGTGCTTCAAGTGGCGTCCGAATTCGCCCGTGGCCGTACCAAGAGTGGGCGTAATGCCGACGGCGGCAAGCGCCGTGTTGCGTGGTTGGCGAGTGTGCCCCTGAGCCTGCCGCTGCTCGCGTTCGCAGCGATACCGTCTCAAAGCACTATCACGACGAGCGCCGCGCTCACTTCCGTTTCCGCCGTAGCGGCCAATGCGCTACCCAACGGCGGCAAAGTCACTAGCGGTACCGGTCGGCTTGCGCAACGTGGCGACACGCTCACCATCACGCAACAGAGCCAGAATCTTTCGCTCAATTGGCAGTCCTTCAATATCGGCAGCCAGTCCACGGTGAACTTCGTGCAGCCGGACGCCAGCGCCATTGCGGTCAATCGCATTGCCGATACCAACGGCAGCCGGATTTTCGGCCGCCTCAATGCCAACGGCCAGGTGTTCCTGATCAATCCCAACGGGATACTGTTTGGTCAAGGTGCACAAGTGAACGTAGGCGGCCTTGTCGCTTCAACCCTGGACGTCAACGACAGCTCGCTTGGCAGCAGCTCACTCAGTTTCAGCGGTACCGGCAAGGGCAGCGTGACCAACCTGGGCACGATCAACGTGACCGGCGGCGGCTACGCAGCCTTGCTTGGAAATCAGGTCCGTAACCAGGGTGCGATTCACGCTCAGCTGGGCAGCGTGGCACTGGCTGGTGGCAGCGCTGTCACGCTCAACTTCGGCGGCGACAAGCTGGTAAGCGTGCGCGTGGACCAGAGCACGCTCAATGCACTGGCACAGAATGGACAGTTGATCGAAGCCAATGGCGGCAATGTGTGGATGACGGCCGGTGCGCGCGAGAGTTTGCTTGCGAGCGCGGTGAACAACACCGGGACCATTGAGGCGCAGACTGTACAGAATCAGCACGGCCACATCATGCTGCTGGGCGGCATGGATGCGGGCACGGTGGATGTTGGCGGCACGCTCGATGCTAGCGCGCCCAGTGGTGCAGGCGGTGGCGAGATCGAAACGAGTGCGGCGAACGTCAACGTTGCGAACAATGCGCGGATCACCACGGCCGCCGCGATGGGTTTGGCCGGAACGTGGTTGATCGATCCGCATGATTTCACGGTTGCGCCCAGTGGCGGCAACATTACCGGTGCGACCCTGGCGAGCGAGTTGGCCGGCGGTTCCGTCACGATCCAATCGAGTTCGGGAACGACGGGCGGAAGCGGCAATATCAACGTAAACGACAATGTCGGCTGGAGCGCGCACACGCTGACGTTGACGGCGGCCGACAACGTCAAGATCAACGCGACCATGACGGCTAGCGGTACGGCAGGGCTAGTCGTCAATACGGCGACGGCCAACGGCTCGGATGCGGCGGTGGCCGGCGGTACGCTGATCATGGGGCTGGGCGGCAGCGGGTTCGCTGGACAGGTGAACTTCACCGGCAGCAATACGCTGAGCATCAACGGGAGCAGCTTTACGCTGATTGGTAGCGCTACGGCGCTGCAGAGCGTGGGAACGAGTGGAAACTATGCGCTTGCGAGCAACCTGACTTTATCGGGCAACTTCACGCCGATCGGAAATAGCACGACTCCCTTCTCAGGTGTATTCGACGGCCTTGGTCATACCATCAGCGGCCTCACCATCACGAATTCTTCCGCCACCGGCGTGGGTCTGTTTGGGGTGTCCTCGGGAACGATCCGTAACGTTGGTCTGCCGGGGGGGAGCGTTTCAGGCACAGGTATAGGGGCTTCCATCGGTGAACTGGTGGGCGATAACAAGGGCGCGATCAGCAACGTTTTTACGACGGGAACAGTTAGTGGCGTGGGAACCGCTACGTCAGGTGGTGAATGGGTTGGCGGGTTGGTGGGTGAGAACGAAGCAAGTGGCACGATCAGTAATGCTTTTGCCAAGGGCGCAGTCAGTGGATCGTCATACAGCGCGAGTCTGGGCGGCCTCGTTGGCACCAACTACGGCTCGATTCGCAATGCCTATGCCACGGGTTCGGTGAGCGGTTCTTATGGTGGTGCTACATCGGCGGGGGACAATATCGGCGGGTTGGTGGGTTACAACCCCGGCGTCATCCAGAATGCTTACGCAACGGGCAATGTGTCATGGGGCGGTGGCGGCACGAGCAACAACAATTTCATTGGGGGACTGATAGGTTCCGATTCCGGTTCGATTACCGATGCCTATGCCACGGGTCATGTGTCGGGCGGAGATTCAAGCGATCAACTTGGTGGTCTGGTTGGGTACGCTTCCGGCGGAACCATTACGGCCAGCTATTGGGATACGACGGCCAGCGGACAGTCCAGCGGAACCAGCAGCACGAGCACTGTCACAACCGGGATGACCGGCCTGAATGACGCGCAGATGATGCAGGCCGGGAATTTTTCCTGGACCATCGCAACCAGCGGCGGCAGCAGTGATACTTGGCGAATCTACGCGGGCCATACCACGCCCCTGCTCGAAAGCCTGCTGATTCCGCTGACCATCAATGCGAACAATCAGGCAGTCACGTATAACGGAACCAATCAGGCCGGCGCGGTGTTGAGCTACTCGCTGCCATCACCGGATCTCTCGGCTATCACACTAGGCCTGACGAGCGCGCAGCACGCTGGCACCTATAGCGAGAGTGTGGCGTCGGCGTATTCCAGTAATTACGACCTGAGCTTCGGCACCACAAGCGCAACCCTGACCATCAATCCAGCGACATTGACGCCGACCCTGACCAACAGCGGCGTGACCAAGGCCTATGACGGTACGACTGCTGCGCCATCCGGCTTTACGCCGACGTATAGCTACAGCGGGCTGATGTCCGGTGATTCCGCGAATCTGACCGACACTGGCATTGCTTACAACAGTGCACACGTGACCAGCGCCACGGACGTCATTGTCTCAGGCCTGAGTATCAGCAGCATTACCGGTAGCAATGGTTCGCTGGTCAGCGATTACAGCTTGGCATCCACTAGCGCGGGCGTCGCGGCAACCATCACGCCGAAAGTGTTGACGGCCACGGCACCGACCATCGGCGGTGTAACGACCAAAGTCTACGATGGCACCACGACGGCAAACGGTGCCAGCCTGAGCGGTGGCAGCGTCAGCGGCTGGATCAGCGGCGATAGCCTGTCGCTCAATGAAAGCGGCCTGACATTGACCTATAACAGCAGTCACGTGGCAACCGCCAGCAATATCAGCGCTAGCGGCAGTCTTACGGTAAATATCCTCAGCAGCACGAACGGTAGCCAGAGCACCGACTACAGCGTGTCTCCACCATCCATCGCGTCGGTGGCCGCAACCATCACACCGGCAACGTTGACGGCGACGCTAACCAACAGCGGCGTGAGCAAGGTCTATGACGGCACGACCAACGCACCGATCGGTTTTACACCAACGTATAGCTATGTTGGATTTGTTTCCGGCGATACCGGCGCCAGCCTGACTAGCGCCAATGCGGCCTACAACAGCGCGCACGTGGCCAACGCCACGGATGTTACGGTATCGGGTCTAAGCATCAGCGGCATTGCCGGCAGCAATGGTTCGCAGACCAGCGATTACAGCTTGTCATCCACGAGTGCGAACGTGGCAGCGACGATCACGCCGGCACCGTTGACGGTATCGCTGTCTAATACCACCGGCGTCACCAAAACCTACGATGGCACCACGGCGGCGCCGAGTGGCTTCAGCCCGACATACAGCCTCACCGGTTTGGTATCTGGTGATAGCGCCATCGTGAGCAGTTCGTCGGCGCCGGTATTCGATTCGTCGCACGCCGGCGTGGCGACGGCGATCACGCAGGGCGGTCTGTCGTTGTCGTCGGTCGTCGGTAACGGCAGCGATAATTCCGTGCTGAGCGATTACACCTTGTCGAGCACCACGGCTTCGACGGGGGCAGGGATCGCGAGCATCACGCCGGCGACATTGGGAGTAACGCTGACCAACAGCGGTGTGACCAAAATCTATGACGGTACAACGGCTGCACCGGCCGGATTTACCCCAACGTACAGCTATAGCGGACTGATTGCCGGTGATACCAGCGCCGGCATAACCGATACCAGTGTGGCTTACAACAGCGCGCACGTGGCCAGCGCCATCGATATCACGGTCTCGGGTCTTGGCATCAGCAGCATTACCGGCAGCAACGGCTCACTGACCAGCGATTACAGCTTGGCGTTCATTGGCGTGAGCGTGGGCGCGACCATTACGCCGGCGCCGTTGACGGTATCGCTCTCCAATATCACCAACGTTACCAAGACCTACGACGGCACCACCGCGGCGCCGAGTGGTTTCAGCCCGACCTACAACATTACGGGGCTGGTGTCCGGTGACACTGCCACGGTGAGCAGTGCGGCAACGCCGGTATTCAATTCGGCGCACGTCACCTCGGCAACGGCAATTACGCAAGATGGTCTGTCGCTGGCAACGATCACGGGTAACGGCACCGACAATTCCGAGCTCACCGATTACAGCTTGTCGAACACGACGGCTTCCACGGGCGCAGGCGTGGCAAGCATCTCGCCGCTTGTGTTGACAGCCACGGCGCCGACTATCGGTGGCGTAACGACCAAGGTCTACGACGGCAGCACGGGGGCGTCTGGCGCCACATTGATCGGAGGTGGTGTCAGCGGTGCACTCAGTGGCGATAACCTGACGCTCAATACGAGCGGCATTGCGTTGGCCTACAACAGCAGTCACGTCGTCGGTGCCAGCAGCATCAGCGCCAGCGGCAGCCTCGCAGTGGATATCCTCAGCAGCACGAATGGTAGCCAGAGCACCGACTACAGCGTGTTGCTACCGACCATCACCTCGGTGGCCGGGACCATTACGCAGGCACCGTTGACGGCGATACTGACCAACACCGGTGTGACCAAGACCTACGACGGTACGGCCAACGCACCGGTCGGTTTTACGCCCATATATAGCTACAGCGGGCTCGTCCCGGGCGATAGCGGCGCCACGCTGACCGACACCGGCGCGGCTTACAACAGCGCGCATGTGGCCAGCGCTACCGGCATCACGGTATCGGGGCTGAACATCAGCAGCATTACGGGTAGCGACGGTTCGCTGGCAACTGACTACTTCTTGGTATCCAGCAGTGCGAATGTGGCAGCAACCATCACGCCGGCCATGCTGACGGCCACCCTGACCAACAGCGGCCTGACCAAAGTCTATGATGGTACGACCAATGCACCGGTTGGTTTTGCGCCTACTTATGGCTATAGCGGATTTGTCTCGGGCGATACCGCTGCCACCCTGACCAACGCTGGCGCGGCGTACAACAGTTCGCAGGTGCGCAACGCCACGGGCGTCACGGTATCGGGTCTGGGCATCAGTAGCGTTACCGGCAGCAATGGCTCGCTGGCTAGCGATTACAGCTTGGCATCCACTAGCGCCAGCGCCGCAGCAACCATCACACCCGCGACATTGACGGCCAGCCTTACCGGCACGATCAGCAAGGTGTACGACGGCACCACCACTGCGACGCTCACGTCGAACAATTACATGCTGAGCGGTTTTGTCAGTGGTCAGGGCGCGACGGTGACGCAAACCAACGGTATCTACAACAGCAGTAACGTAGCCAGTGCCACCTCGGTAGCGGCAGCGCTAGGTGGCAGTGACTTCGCCGCCAACAGCGGCACGAATCTGTCCAATTACACGTTGCCTATCAGTGCGAGCGGCGCAGCGAGCATCACGCCCGCGTTGCTGGTGGTGACGGCGAACAACGCCAACAAGACGTATGACGCCATTGCCTACAGTGGTGGCAATGGCGTGACGTACAGTGGCTTCGTGCATGGCGAAAGTGCATCGGTGCTCGGTGGCACATTGGCCTATGGCGGCAGTTCGCAAGGCGCTGTCAACGCGGGGTTCTACGCCATCACGCCAACAGGGTTGAGCTCGAGCAATTACACGATCAATTACGATAATGGCTTGTTGACGGTGAGCCCGGCCACGTTGACGGCCAGCCTCATTGGCACGGTGAGCAAGGTGTACGACGGCACTACGGCGGCAACGCTGACGTCGGGCAACTACACATTGACCGGTGTGATCGGCGGCGATGTGGTGAACCTCAACGATCCCACCTCCGGTGTCTATGCCACCGCCAATGTCGGCAGTGGCATCAACGTACAAGCGAGTGGGCTGGCGATCAGTGGCAGTGGTGCAGGCAATTACATACTGAGCAACAGTACTGCCACCGCCGCCATCGGCGTGATTACTCCGGCACCACTTACCGTGACGGCCAATAACGCCAGCGCCATCTACAATGCGCATGCGTACAGCGGTGGCAATGGCGTTATCTATAGTGGTTTCGTCGATGGGCAGACGGCTGCCGTACTGGATGGTGCGCTCACCTATGGCGGCAGTTCACAAGGTGCCTTGAACGTAGGCAGCTATGTGCTTACGCCCGGCGGCCTGGCCTCCAATAACTACGCCATCAGCTACGCTAGCGGCACGCTCACGCTAACACCGGCCACGCTGACCTACGTGGCGACACCAGCGCAGGTCTATGCCGGCCAGGCGATTCCGGCGCTGACTGGCACGGTGACCGGTTTCCAGGGCAGCGACACCTTGGGCAGTGCCACCACGGGCACGCTGGCCTTTACCACGCCAGCCACCGCGCAAAGCCCGGCCGGGCAATACGCCATATCCGGTAATGGCCTGGTCGCGAACGAGGGCAATTACGTCTTCGTGCAGGCTGCTGGCAATGCACTGGCGTTCAACGTGATAGCTGATGGTGGAGAGACGTCGCCAATAGCCTATCTGCAACAACAGTTGGGTCAGCCCGCGCCTGCTGCCACCGTGCTGTCGCCGGGTGGCTTGCTGGCATCGACGGTGGCTACGTCGGAGGAGTCGTCTCCGGCCACGCTGCCGCTCCGGTCTGCTACGCCGGTTGCTGCGTCGGATCTCTACACGCCGGATGTGCGCGTAGTGGGCGGCGGTGTCCGCCTGCCATAACGACTCGCGCCCTCTCTCTTCCACGTCTTTCGGATACTTGCCAGTGACCCGATCTACCGCGTTGCGTTTATCGCCTCTCGCCATCGCCTTGTTGGCTGCTCCCGCCTTCGCGCAACAGGCACCGCCCACCAGCGGTCAACTGCTGCAGCAGGCTCAGCCGCCGCAACAATCGTTGCCGCGGCGTGAGCCGGGCGTACAAATTCAGACGCCGGTGACTGGCCACGTCTCCGACAACACGCCTTTCGAGGTGAAGCAGATCGTTGTCCGCGGCAATACGACGTTCGGTGAAGGAACGCTGCACGCACTGGTTGCCGATGGCGAAGGCCGTACGCAAACGCTCGCCACACTTACCGCTCTCGCGCAACGCATTACTGATTACTATCGCGCACACGGTTATCCGCTCTCCCGCACGGTCATACCGCAGCAAGAGTTGAGTAACGGCGTGGTGCAATTCAAAGTCGTCGAAGCGCGCTACGACCGCGTGCAGGTGACCAATCACAGTGCCGTCCAGACGAGCCTGCTTAACGCCACCTTGAGTCCGCTGCAAAACGGCCGACTGGTGGCGCAGGAATCGTTGGATCGTCAGCTGTTGCTATTGAACGACCTGCCGGGCGTGCAAGCGCACGCGGTGCTGGGGCCTGGCAGCACGCCCGGCACCAGCGACCTCAACGTCGAAGCACAGGCACTGCCTCGTGTGGCCGGCAACCTCACGCTGGATGATGGTGGCGATCGCTACACCGGACGTATCCGTTTGGGTGGCAACGTGGCCGTGAACAATCTGATCGGCCTCGGCGACCAGGTCAGTGCGGGGCTTTTGGTTTCCGACAAGCACATGCACTACGGCCATCTGGCTTACGGTTTTGCGCTTAATGGTGCGGGCACGCGGTTTGGACTTGCGTACTCTGCGCTGTCCTACCAATTGGGCGATAGCTTGTCGGACTTGCATGCACGCGGGCATGCCACCGAAGCGAGTGCGTGGCTGTCGCAAGCCATCGTGCGCAGCCCTAACACAAACCTCAGCGCGCGGCTCGAAGTGGACAATCACCACTTGGCGGACGACACCGACAGCACCGGTGTACATGATGATCGCCACACATGGGATTGGACGGTCAGCACCACGTTCGACCATCGCGACAGTTGGAGCGGTGGTGGGGTAACGCAGGCGCAATTGTCATTGACGCGCGGTCAACTTGGCTTTGACAACCTTGCAGCAAAAGCCAGCGACGAGGTGACGGCCAACATGCAGGGACATGAGCTGCACTGGGACGGCAATGTCAGCCGCCTGCAGATGATCACCGCCACGACGCGTTTGTATGTGGCGCTTAGTGGTCAGTACAGCCATCGCAACCTGGATTCTTCCGAGCAGTTTCTGCTCGGCGGCATGCAGAGCGTGCGTGGCTATGAAGTAAGCACGCTGGCGGGTGCTTCGGGTTACTTGGCTACGGCGGAGCTGCGCCATGACCTGCGTCTGCCGGGCGGCGTTTGGCAGGGCAGCGTGTTTTTCGACCATGGCGGGCTGTGGATCAATCCGCAACCGTGGGCCGGTAATACCGGCAGCAACCATGCCACGCTGAACAGCATAGGTGTTGGGCTAAACTGGGCCGGTCCCGATCAATGGATAGCACAGGTGCAAGTGGGCCAACCGGTGGGCAGTACACCAGAATTGGCGGGCAGGCGCCCGTCCACGCGGGCATGGGTGCAGCTCGGCAAGGGGTTCTGATGTGGCAGTAAGCACTTTCGTTGGCGTCACCGGCCTGCCGCGTGCAGGTTCGACACTGTTGTGCCAGTTACTCGCGCAACATCCGGAGATTCAGTGCGAAGGGCATAGCTCACCTTTGTGCAACACGCTGCTCGGCATCCGACGGATGATCAGTGACGATCAGTTCTTTCTGTCGCAGCTGGACTCATCATTTGAAACGAGCTACGCGCATCTAGCCTCGGCCATGCGAGGCTTCCTGCATGGCTGGTATCACGACAGCGGTGCGCATCGTGTGGTAGTCGACAAGAACCGCGCCTGGTTGCATGCAGTCGAGTTGCTTCTGCACATTGAGCCGAAAGCCAAGTTGATCGTCTGCCTGCGTGAGCTTGGGCAGATTTACGGATCGATCGAAGCACAGCATCAGCGTACGATACTGGTGGACTTTATCGACCATCTGGCGGACTTCGACCGCTTCGGCCGCGCGGATATGCTGTTTGCGAAAGATCGGGTGATCGGTGCGCCGCTTATCGCGCTGCAGGCGGTACTGGATTTGCCTGATGCGGTGAAGCAGCGGTTATATTTCGTGCGCTTCGAAGACCTGCTCGCGCAGCCGGTGAAGTGCATGTCGCATCTGTACGCGTGGCTAGGACTGTCGCCGTTCGAGATTGATCCTAACCAGCTAGTGGCAGGAAAACAGGAAAGCGACAGCCACTATCGGATGAAATACCCGCACCGGCAATCCACTCGCATCTCGGCACTTACGTTACATGCTGTGCCGCCACGGATCCAGAAACAGATAGAGACGGTGTGGGCATGGTTCTATCGGCTTTATTACAGCGAGAAGATGCCCTGAGCAAGCCGCACGCAGATAAACCCGTGCGGTGTGCCCATCGCCACCAGAGTGGCCATGGTGATCGGGCGGAAGTGCGCGAGTGCGGCTTCGCAAATCGCTTCCGGTGGCGTCAGGCCATCTTCCTGTTCAGCGACCAGGGCAAAGTCGACCATCGGGATCGCGTTTCTTTTCACGATGCCGATCAGCATCAGCACGGCGATCACCGACATCGTGCTCAATTGCGTGTGCGCGGCAGGCCGGCGATTGCCATCGACCGGTGCATGAAGCGGTGCGCACGAAGCGGAATCCGGTCGCGCTGATGCCGCACCCGCATTACGCATAAGGCCGGCATCAACAGCGCGATGAAATAAGGAAGAAACATGGCCGTAGCTCCCCTGCATAGCCAGCCGTGAACCGCGCCACGATATCACATGAAGTCGACGCCGTTCGGCGATGGAAACGGGGGTGTCACATTCCGTCAGCGTCTCGGAAACCTTTGACGTTAGCGGCGCACCATTCGCAAACCATCCTAGGCACGTGAGGACGTATATCGGCCGCAAAAAGCCTGTTGCATCTCATCCGGTCTGTTCGGCGCCAGGCGCCACGGCCGATTTACCCAATTGACGCGAGCGCCGCTTCTCCTCGCGGCGCGCGCGGCGTATTGCCTTGCGCACGCGCCGATCGTGCTGCCACAGATAAATCGCCGGCGTGCTGAGCAAGGTCAGCAACTGCGACACGAACAAGCCGCCGAGAATCGCGATGCCCAGCGGCTGGCGCATTTCCGAGCCGATGCCGAAGCCGATCGCCAGCGGCAGTGCTGCGCCCATCGCCACCAGGGTGGTCATGGTGATGGGACGGAAGCGCACGAGAGCGGCTTCGCGGATCGCTTCGGGTGGGGTCAGGCCGCCTTCGCGTTCGGCGACCAGGGCGAAGTCGACCATCAGGATGGCGTTCTTCTTTACGATGCCGATCAGCATCAGCACCGCGATCACCGACATCGTGCTCAATTGCGTATGCGTGATCAGCATGGCAAGGAAGGCGCCCATGCCGGCGGCGGGCAGGGTGGAGAGGATGGTGAGCGGATGGATCAGGCTCTCGTAGAGAATGCCCAGCACGATGTACATCGCCAGGATCACCGCCATGAACATGACGAGCGTGTTGGTGGCCGCTTCCATCAGCTTCTGGTTGTCGCCGGTGTATTGCTTCATCACGCCGGCCGGCAGCTGTGCGGCGAACATGGCCTGGTCGACGTACTTCAGGCCATCCGCCTGGCTGACGCCGTCGGCGAGGTTGTAGTTGATGCTTGCCGATTCCAGCTGGTTGTAGTGCTGGATGCCGATCGGTTCGATGCGTGGGCGGATATGCACCATGGCCGAGAGCGGCACCATCTTGTTGGTGCTGCTTCGCACATACAGGTTCAGCAAGGTGCCGGGGCTGAGTGAATGGGCGTTGTCGGCGATCAGGATCACCTGGTATTGGTTGATGTCGGAATAGATCACCGACGCCGGCGTCTGCCCGAATGCATCGGTCAGCGCCTGGTCGATCTGCCCGATGGTGACCTGCATGCGCGACGTGGCATCGCGGTCGATTTCCACCAGTTGCTGCTTGCCGATATTGTCGAAGCTGGTGCTGACGTCCTTGAACTGCTTCATCTTGCGCATTACTTGCGCCAGCCGTAGCGTGGGTTGCTGCAAGGGCTGGCTGGTGGTGCTGGTGAGCGAGAAGGCGTACTGGCCTTTCGCCCTGCTCCCGCCGCCGCCGTTGAAAAAGCCCAGGCTGGTGACGGCGACGTTCACATCGGTCAGCTTCTTGTAGTGCTCGTTGAGCCGTTTGATCACTTTGTCCGCCGCATCGCGGCGCTGCCCGGGGCCATCGCCGCGCGGCTTGAGGTCGATAAAGAACGAGGCCTCGTTACCCACCGCCCCATTGGTGTTGTTGCCGCCCAGGAACGACGCGACGTCGAGCACCGCCGGATCGGCCAGCATCACGGCTTGCACCGCTTGCGCGCGCTGGGCGAGCGCGTCAGGTGAGATATTCGGATCGGCCACCATGTCCGCCTGCAACATGCCGGTATCGCCCTCCGGCATCAGTGCGCCGCCCGCGGTCTTCACCACCGCCATCGCCAGGCCGACCGTCAATACGAGCAGGATCAGCGGTTGCCAGCGCATCATGCGCCGATGGTGCATCGCCCAGTCCAGTGCGCGCTCATAGATGCGAAGCATCCAGCGGTCCATGCGCTCCACCGCCACTTCCAGCCTGCTAGGTGCTGGCCGCTCACGCGTTTCCTGCACCAGGTAGCGGCCGCACAGGGCGGGCGTGAGGGTGAGCGACACCAGCGCGGAAATCACGATGGTGGCGATCAGCGTGACCGAGAACTCACGCAGCAGCATCACCATCGGGCTGTTGCCGAACACCATCGGCGCAAACACCGCCACCAGCGACAGGGTGATCGAGATCACCGTAAAGCCGATCTCACCTACACCGATCAAGGCGGCATCCAATGGTTTTGCGCCCTGCTCCATGTGGCGGAAGATGTTTTCGATCACCACGATGGCGTCGTCCACCACAAAGCCGATGCACAGCACCAGCGCGATCAGCGACAGCATGTTGAGCGTGAAGCCCAGCGAGTACATCAGCACGAATGCGCCGGCCAGCGACAGCGGTACGCTGAGCATGGCGATAAGGGTAGGGCGTACGCGCCTGAGAAACAGCAGCATCACCAGCGCGACCATGACGATGCTGATCAGCAGGGCGATCTCCACCTCGTGCAGGGCGGATTTGGTGGACAGGGTCAGATCGAAGATCGGGGTGATCTGCACGTCGGCCGGCACCAGCTTCTGCAGTCTGGGCAGCGCCTCGCGGATGGCCTGCACCACTTGCACCGCGTTCGCATCGGAACGCTTTTGCACCTGCATGATCACGCCGCGGCTATGGTTGAACCAGGCAGCCTGGGTGGAATCCTGCTGGCCGTTGCTGACGGTGGCGACCTCGGAAAGATGGACCGGTACGCCTTTCCGATTGGCGATGACCAGCGAGGCGAAATCGGACGGCGTCTGCAGACCGTCGTTGGCCGCTACCGTCATTTGCGTCATGCCATCGCTCAGCACACCCTGTGGCGAGGTGACATTGGCAGCGCGCAGCACGTTGGCGACATCGTTGGCGGTCAAGCCCTTGGCGGTCAGCGCGCTGTTGTTCAGCGAGATGCGCACGGCGTGCGGCGAGCCACCGATCAACTGCGCCTGTGACACGCCCGTGACTTGCGCCACGGCCGGAAGCATCAAGGTGTTGGCCAGGTCGTAAAGCTTGTCCGGCGGCATGCTGGTCGACGTCATGGAAATCAGCAGCACGGGAATCTGCGACGTGTCGTTCTTGAAATACTGCGGCGGAGACAACGCCATGATGGCCGGCAGATCCGGTGAGGCGGCGTTGAGTGCGGCCTGCACGTCGCGCGCGGCCCGATCCGCGCTGAGCGACATGTCGAACTGGATCAGGATCAGTGTGCCGCCGGCGTTCGAATCGGAGGTCATCTGCTGGATGCCGGGGATGCGCGCCAGCTGGCGTTCAAGCGGTGCCGTGACGGTGGCGGCCACGGTCTGCGCGCTGGAGCCGGGTAACGTGGCAGCCACTGCGATGACAGGAAACTGGATCGAGGGAAAAGAGGCGATGCCGATCAGCAGATAGGCGCAGAAGCCCGCCAGCACCAGGCCGATGGCAAGCAGCGAGATGCCGGTCGGGCGGCGAATGATCGGCTCGAAAATGTTCATGCCGGCGTCTGCCTGTGCGCACGAATGACGGCCATGTACAAGCCGTGTGAGCGGCTGTTGCGCGTATCGAAAATATCCATATGCACTTCATACGCTGTCGCGTGTGCATGCAAATGTGCTTGAAGTCGGGCCGTGCCGAAAGGCATGGCGCGCACCGTAAGCCTGCCGTAGGTTGGGATGCAAATCCCAACCTACGTGATTAGGTGGCCTCGTCGGCGAGGGCTTCGATCGCAGGCGTCTGCTGGCCGAGTTCGCGCAGACGCCGCTTCGCTTCGCGGCGCGCCTTGCGCGCTGCCTTGCGCAGGCCGCGGTCGTACGACCACAAGTAAATGGCCGGCGTGCTCAACAGCGTGAGCAGCTGCGACACCAGCAAGCCGCCGACGATCGCGATACCCAGCGGCTGGCGCATTTCCGAGCCGATGCCAAAGCCGATCACCAGCGGCAAGGCCGCGCCCATCGCCACCAGCGTGGTCATGGTGATCGGTCGGAAGCGCACCAACGCAGCCTGGCGAATCGCCTCCGGCGCCGGCAAGCCATGTTCGCGTTGTGCGACCAGGGCGAAGTCCACCATCAGGATCGCGTTTTTCTTCACGATGCCGATCAGCATCAGCACCGCGATGATCGCCATCAGCGAGATCGGCGTATGCGTCACCAGCATGGCGAGGAAGGCGCCCGCGCCTGCGGCCGGCAAGGTGGAAAGAATGGTCAACGGATGACCGAGACTTTCATACAGAATGCCGAGCACGATGTACATCGCCACGATCGAGGAGATCAGCAGGATGGTGCCGTTGGACTTGGCCTGCTGCATCTGCTGGTTGGCGCCGGTGAAATCCAGCTTCACGCCGGGCGGAAGATGCACGGCCAGCGCCGCCTGCTCCACTAGGGCGATGCCTTCGCTCTGCTGCACCTTCGGCGCCAGGTTGTAGTTGATCGTCGCTACCTGCTGCTGGTTGTGATGGCGTATGCCCAGCGGACTGAGATCCGGCTCGATCGTCGCCAGCGCGGACAGCGGGATCATTTGGCCCTGGGTATTGCGCACATAAAGATTCAGCAGGCCTTGCGCGTTGACCGATTCGGAGCTGGAGGACGTCAGCACCACGCGGTACTGGTTGATATCCGAATAGATCACGGACACCTGGTTCTGCCCGAACGAGTTGAGCAGAACCGAATCGATATCGCCGATGCCGACGTGCAGGCGACCGGCTTTCTCGCGGTCGATACGAATCTGCTGCTGCTTGCCGACCAGGTCGAAATTGCTGCTGACGTCGCTCAGCTTGGGGATGGTGCGCAGCTTCTGCACCATGCTCAGCGTGATCGGCTGCAGGTTGTTGCGGCCGGTGGTGTCGACGATCTGAAATTCGTACTGGCCGGTGTTGTCGCCGGCGCCGCCGCCGTTGAAGAACTGGATCGGGTCGAAATAAGCCTTCATGCCGGGCAGCGGATCGAACTTCTTCTGCAGCCGCTTGATCACTTCCTTGATGTCGTCGGGGCGCTCGCCCGGACCGTTGCCGCGCGGCTTGAGGTCCGCGTAGATCGAGGCGGTGTTGCCCACCGCGGCGCCATTGCCCTGATCGCCGCCCAAGATGGTCAATACATCGAGCGTGGCCGGATCGTCCTTCAGCAGCTTGTTGGCCTGCTCGACCAGCTTGGTGAGCGCGGCCGGCGAGATATTGGCGTCCGCGCGAATACGCACGGCGAGCTGGCCGGTGTCCTGGTCCGGCATGAAGGTGCCGCCCGCGGTCTTCACCACGGCCATGGCCAGCACGATGGTGAGAATCAACAGAGTGAGCGGTTGCCAGCGCATCAGGCGGCGATGATGCATGGACCAGTCCAGCGCGCGCTCGTAGTGGCCATGCAGCCAGCGATCGAAGCGCACCAGCGCCTGCTCCAGGCGCGACGTCTTGGTGGCCGCCTTTTCCGGTTTCAGGAAGCGGCCGCACAGCGCCGGCGTAAGGGTCAGCGAGATGATCGCGGAGATCACCACCGCGGCCGAGAGCGTGACCGAGAATTCGCGCAGCAGCACCGTCAGCATGTTGTCGCCGAACAACAACGGCGCGAACACGGCAATCAGCGACAGCGTGATCGAGATCACCGTGAAGCCGATCTCGCTCACGCCGCGCAAGGAGGCATCGAGCGCGGTTTCGCCATGCTCCATATGGCGCACGATGTTCTCGATGACCACGATGGCGTCGTCCACCACGAAACCGATGCAAAGCACCAGCGCCACCAGCGACAGCGTGTTGAGCGTATAGCCGAAGGCCCACATCACGACGAACGCGCCGGCCAGCGACAGCGGCACGCTCAGCGCGGCGATCAGCGTGGGGCGCAGTTTGCGCAGGAACACCAGCATCACCAGCATCACCAGCACGATACTGATCAGCAGGGCGATCTCCACCTCGTGCAAGGCCGATTTGGTGCCTTGCGTGAAATCGAAGATCGGCGTCATCTGCACATCGGCCGGCAGATAGCGGCCCAGCATCGGCAGCTTGGCGCGAACGGCCATGGCGGTCGCCACGGCATTGGCGTCGGGACGCTTGTTGATCTGCACGCCGACCGTGCGCATGCCGTTGAACCAGGCGGCCTGGTATTTGTCCTGCTCGCCGCTGGCGACGGTGGCCACGTCGGACAGGTGCACCGGCACGCCTTTGCGCGTGGCAATCACCAGGTTGGCGAAGTCCTGCGGCGTATGCAGCGCATCGTTGGCGGTGACCGTCATCTGCGTCAGCCCATCGCTGAGCGTGCCCTGCGGCGAGGTGACGTTGGCGGCGATCAGCGCGTTGCGGATGTCGTTGGCGGTGAGGCCCTTGGCCGACAGCGCCGAGGTGTTCACATCCACGCGCACGGCATGCGGCGTGCCGCCGAACACCTGCACCTGCGAGACGCCCGGAATCTGCGCGAAGACCGGGCTGAGCAGGGTGGAGGTGAGATCGAACAGCTTGTCGGGCGCAAGGCTGGTGGAGGTCAGCGCCAGGTGCAGCACCGGAATCTGCGAGGTATCGGCCTTGAAGTACTGCGGCGGGTTCGGCAGCTGCGGAAGATCGGGCTGCGCCGCGTTGATCGCGGTCTGCACATCCTCGGCCACCTTGTCGAGCTTGCGGCTGAGCTCGAAGCGCACGAATACCGATGCGCCGCCCTGGTACGCGTTGCCGTATATCTCGTCCACCCCGGCAATGCGGCCAAGGTGCCGTTCCAGCGGCGCCAGCACCGTGGTGGCGACGGTTTCCGGACTGGCGCCGGGCTGGGCCACGCTGACGACGATGACGGGAAAATCCATCGAGGGCAGCGCCGCCACGCCCAGCATCAGATAGGCGCAGAAGCCGGCGATGACCAAGCCAATCGCCAGCAGCGATGTGCCGATGGGGCGGCGGATGATGGGTGCGAAGATATTCATGGCGTCACCCGCGCCCGCGCGTCGTCAGGTAAACGCGAGCCATAACCGCGCCCATCCAGCGCGGTCCGTGGCGCAATCCAGAAGAAGGGCACATTCATGGGCACCTTTATGCCTTGGGGGCCAGCCGTGCAAATGTGCCTGAAGTCCGGCCGTGCCGAAAGGCATAGCGGCCATATTCAACCGTAAACCCCCCGTAGGCTGGGCTGAGGCGCAGCCGAACCCCAGCGCCGTAATCCGCATGGTGCCGTTGGGGTTCGGCTACGCCTCAGCCCAACCTACGGGGTTTGAGGTTTGTTACAAGCCGTACCGCACCGTCAAATACCAGGTGCGGCCCAGCTGGTTGTAGTAATAGGCCGTCTCATAGCGGCGATCGAACACGTTCGCCAGCTTGGCCTCCACCTGCCAGCCGGGCGCGAAGGCGTAGCTGGCGCGCAGGTCGGTGGTGGCGTAGCCGCCCATGCGGCGGGTGTTGGCGGTGTCGTCGTAGCGCTGGCTGGCGGCGAAGAAGGTGGCGCCAACATTGAATTGGCCCAGCTTGCGGTCGACATCCACGCGTCCCGTGCGCTGTGCGCGGCGCGCCAGCAGCTTGCCGTTGTTGGGGCCGCCGTCATCGTTCTTCGGCTGCATCAGGGTGAGATAGCTCTGCACGCGCCAGTCGTCCAGGTTGAAGCCGAACTGCCCTTCCAGGCCGCGGATGCGCGCGCGGCTCAGGTTCTGCGGCACGAAGTTGCTGTCGAACACGATCAGGTTGTTGATGTGGGTCTGGTACGCGCTCACGCCCCAGTTCCAGTGCTCCAGCTGCTGCGTCAGGCCGATTTCGGCGCTGCGCGAGGTTTCCGGCTTCAGGTTGGGATTGGCGGTGGGCACGCCACCGAACGCCGGGAAATACAGGTCGTCGAAGGTCGGCGCGTGAAACGCGGTGCCATAGCTCACCGACAGCACCGGACCGTTCTGGAAGTGATACCCCCACGCCGCCGCGCCGGTGTTGTGATTGCCGAACTGGTCGTTGTGGTCGTGACGCGCGGAAAGCTGCACTTCGTTCTGGCCGAACGTGCCCTGGTATTGCGCAAAGGTGCCGGTGTCGCCGCGCGTAGTCTGCTGGAACGCGGTATCGCTGGCGATATGTTCCTGCTGGTAGTCCACGCCCACCGTCAGCAATTGATTGGCCGCCAGCGTGATGTCGTTCTGCCACGAGGCCTGGTTGCGGCGTGAGTTGAAATAACCCGTCGCCATGCGCGGGTAGTACTGGCCGTAATAGCTGCCCTGGTAGAACGTCGCGTTGTCGTCGCGGCTCTGGCCCGCATTGAGCGTGACTTTCCAGATCGACAGCGGCGAGAAGCTCAGGCGCGCGCCGGCCACGTATTGTTCTTCGATGCCGTCGTTGCCGCCGTAGGGGCTGCCGGCGTATTCCGCATTGCTCTTGCTGCGCAGCCAGTTGAAAGCCAGTTCGGTGCCGTTGTCCCAGCGATAACCAATGTTGGCGAAGCCATTCCAGTTGCGATAGGCATCGTTGCGCGGATCGTCGACGAAACACGCCACGCCCACTTCCGCCGCACCCATGCGGCAGGCGGGGATGCCGCCGGTATAGGTGCCGCCGAGGCTGGCGTTGTACCAAAGATGCGCATCGCCGCCGGAAACACCTGCCTGCCCGCTCACATAACCATGGCTGCCGCCGGTCACGCTCACCGAAGGCGCGATGCCGCCGTTTGGCTGCCCGTGTCTGGTGAAGATCTGGATCACGCCACCGAGCGCGTCCGAACCGTAAAGACTGGCGTGCGGACCGCGTACGATTTCGATGCGATCGATCGCCTGTACCGGAATCTGTTCCAGCGCCGGCAGGCCGATGCTGACGGAACCGACGCGGATGCCGTCGATCAACACCAGCACATGCGTGGCGTTGGTGCCGCGCAAATACAGCGACGTCTGCTGGCCGATTCCGCCGGTCTGGCCGATCGACACGCCGGGCAAACCAGTGAGCAGATCGGCGATGGAAACCGGCTGCAGCCGATCGATGTCCTCGCGCGTGATCACCGTGACTGACGACAACGCCTCGTTGGCGGTGATGGCGGTGCGCGTGGCGGTGACGATCACCGGCGCCAGTGTGCCGTTTTGGTCGGGCGCGGATTCGGCATAAGCGGCCGACGCGGCCAGCGAAAGCAGCAGGGCAGCTGCGAGGGTGTTCTTCTTCAACGACATGGATATCCCCTGCCGCGCGTCCCCGCGCGGCGTAAGCATGAGCAAGCCGGCGCTCGCATGGATGCAAGGAAACGGAAGGCGGGCAGGCGGCGGTACCGCGGCGCGATTTCCGTGCCCCGCCCACCGCGAGTGCCAGAACCTGTTCCGGGCCGGTCTCCGGACTTGCGAGTGGCGCGCATCAATGCATGCCATCGAACGATGCCTTCCCGTGCTAGGAGCCTGTCTGGTTCTGGTGGCCGAGGCGAAAATCCGACTACGCGAGGACAGATTTTCGGCGGTTCGCCGACCCATAGTGGTTCTATGGGTCAAGAATCGACGGAAATATGGACCGCGTAGGCGGATTTGCAGCCCGGCCATCCAGAGCCAGACAGGCTCCCCTGGCACAGTGGCGTGTGATCGTTCGAAACGTTCTCGCTTACCGTTGCGGGGGCAGCGCCGGCCTTGCTGTGCGAACAGCGCACCGGCTTCCCGTTTCATCCCCTTGGCTTGGGCCTGGGGACACCTGGAACGGGCGCAACTGTAGCGGGTGGGGGCGGCAAGGGCAATTCAGTCGCTTTTTCCCCAACGAGCACAACCATCTACATGCTTGCAGCCATGCGTGGACTTACCTGGTCGTCATTCCGGCGAAAGCCGGAATCCAGTCTAAATACATCGTGCGAAGCACTCATGACTTCTTATGTCGAGTGCTTCGCACAGCACGTTTGAACTGGATTCCGGCTTTCGCCGGAATGACGGTGAGGCACCATCAATCGGTCTGCAACTCAGCCACGAAATCGTAGATATCGCCGCGGTACCACGAGGTGGTGAACTCCACCACGCGTCCGTCATCGAGAAACCCGCGCCGCTCGATATGCAGCCCGGCACTGCCGGCACTCACGTGCAGCAGCCGGGCCTGCCGCGCACCGAGCAACACCGCACGCAAGCGCTGCAGCGCGCGCACAGGCCGGCAATCGTATTTCTCCAGCGCCTCGTACAGCGAATCGTGCACCTCGTGCGGATCGGGCAGCACGCTGGCCGGCACCACGCTGCGCTCGATCGCCAGCGGCTCGTCTTCGGCATAGCGCACGCGATGCAGCCGCGCCACCAGCACGCCGGGCGAAAGGTTGAGCGCCATCGATTCCTCCGGCGTCACCTCGCCCACGCTGCGCTCGAAGAATTCGGAACGTGGATGCAGGCCGCGTGCGCGCAGGTCTTCGGTGAAGCTGGTCAGGCGCGACATCGGCTTGATGATGCGCTCGGCCACGAACGTGCCGGCGCCGTGGCGCTGGGTGAGCAGGCCTTCTTCGACCAAACCTGAAATGGCCTTGCGCACGGTCACGCGGGACAAACCCAAAGCCTGCGATAAATCGCGTTCGCTCGGCAGGGTCTGGCCCGGTTCGATATCGCGATGCTGGATCACGTTGCGAATAGCCCGCCGCAACCGCAGGTAGGCCAGCGGCTGGTGGGTGGTGGTATCGCGGCTCAGTCGCCGGTATTCCTCGGCCAGGGCGTTCTGCATAGTTGCGAACCATACCAATGCGTGACCACTGGTACAACGGGGTGGCGAGACCGGAATCGACTATCGAGGAGAACCGGCCTTGAGCGCCCCAAAGGCCGCCTGTCCTGCTGTTTTTACGATTTACGCTTCCCGACTTACGATTTCCGCCCTTATGAAAACAATGCATACGTTTGCACCGCACAAGGGACTGGTATTGCCTGGTACGGCATTGGTACCATCGGGGTTCCCCGGCGGCCGCACTGTCGCGGCTGCCCGCATGCATAGAGGTGAGTTGTGACTGCACCCGCGCTACCGGTCGAGCTGTTCGACCTGGTGATTTTCGGCGGCACCGGCGATCTGGCCGTCCGCAAATTGCTCCCTGCCCTCTTCCACCGCTTTGTCGACGGCCAGATCCAGCCGGGCAGCCGCATCGTCGGCGTGGCCCGCGAAGGCCTGGACGACGACGGCTACCGCGCGCAGATCCGCAGCGCGCTCAACGGCGCCGCCGCCAAGCAGGGCGACAAGCTGGACGCCTTCCTCAAGCTGGTGCATTACCGCCCGCTCGACGCCCGCAAGGACGCCGGCTGGGACGACTTCGCCAAGCTGATGGGCGAATGTCCCGATCATGTGCGCGTGTTCTATCTCTCCACCTCGCCCGACCTGTTCGTGGACATCTGCCAGCGCCTGGGCGGCTACGGCCTCAACCAGGGCCAGTCGCGCGTGGTGCTGGAAAAGCCGATCGGCAAGGACCTGGCAAGCGCCAACCGCATCAACGACGACGTCGGCCAGGTGTTCGCCGAATCGCAGACCTTCCGCATCGACCACTACCTCGGCAAGGAAACGGTGCAGAACCTGTTGGCGCTGCGCTTCGGCAACGCGCTATTCGAGCCGCTGTGGAACGCCGGCCATATCGACCACGTGCAGATCACCGTGGCCGAAACGCTGGGCGTGGAACGCCGCGGCCCCTATTACGACCACGCCGGTGCGCTGCGCGACATGGTGCAGAACCATATGCTGCAGCTGCTGTGCATGGTGGCGATGGAGCCGCCGTCCTCGCTGTCGCCCGATGCGGTGCGCGATGAAAAGCTCAAGGTGCTGCACGCGCTCAAGCCGATCAACGAAAGCAACGCCTCCCAGCTCACCGTGCGCGGCCAGTACCGCGCCGGCGTAGGCGAAGGCAAGAGCGTGCCCGGCTATATCGACGACTTGAACAGCACCGCCAAGTCGAAGGTCGATCATTCCAACACCGAAACCTTCGTCGCGTTGAAGGCGGAAATCGCCAACTGGCGCTGGTCCGGCGTGCCGTTCTACCTGCGCACCGGCAAGCGTCTGGCCGATCGCGTGTCGGAAATCGTGGTGGCGTTCAAGCCGGTGCCGCATTCGATCTTCACCGCCTCCGCCGGTCCGCTGGCGCAGAACCGCCTGGTGCTGCGCCTGCAGCCGGATGAAGGCGTGAAGCTGTGGCTCACCATCAAGCATCCCGGTCCGGGCGGTTTGCGCTTGCGCCACGTGCCGCTGGACATGAGCTTCGCCGAAGCCTTCGGCGTGCAGCAGCCCGATGCGTACGAACGCCTGCTGCTCGATGTGGTGCGCGGCAATCCCACCCTGTTCATGCGCCGCGACGAAGTGGAAGCGGCATGGAACTGGGCCGATCCGATCCTGGCCGCGTGGGCTGCGAGCGGCGAGGCGCCGCGTCCGTATACCTCCGGCACCTGGGGCCCGAGCGCCGCGGTGGCGTTGATCGAACGCGATGGCCGCACCTGGGACGAGGATTTCGAACAGTGAGCGAGCTACATGCCTTCGACAATGGCGAGGCTTTGGCCAAAGCCTTGTCGGCCAGCATCGCGGGCAAGCTTCGCGAGGCGATCGATGCGCGTGGCGAGGCGTTGATCGCGGTTTCCGGCGGCAGCACGCCCAAGCGCCTGTTCGAAGCACTCGCGAACGAATCGCTGGATTGGTCGCGCGTCACCGTCACCCTGGTCGACGAACGCTGGGTGCCGGATACCGACGAACGTTCCAACGCGCGACTGGTAAAAACATTGCTGCTGCAACACAAGGCCGCCGACGCCGAATTCGTGCCGCTGTACGCCGAAGCGGCCACGCCGGAAGCCGGCATCGGCGAAGTGCGCGCGCGGGTGAAGGCGCTGGGACAACCCTTCGATGTGATCGTGCTCGGCATGGGTCCGGATGGACACACCGCATCGTTCTTTCCCGGCGGCGATCGCCTGAGCGAAGCGCTGGATACCTCCAATACTGCGCTGGTGCTGCCGATGCGCGCGCCGGGTGCCGGCGAGCCGCGCATCACGTTCACCCTCGAAGTGCTGTTGAAGGCGCGTTCGCTTTATCTGCATATCCAGGGCAACGACAAGCGCGACGTGCTGGCGGCGGCGGAAAAGCCTGGCAGCACGCTGCCGGTTGCCAGCGTGCTGCAATCGGATCGCTCGTTGGATATCTATTGGTGCCCGTGAGGTTTTATGGTTCGTCATTCCGGCGAACGCCGGAATCCAGTTTGAATACGCTATGCGAAGCACTCAAAAACAATGCTGTGTGCTTCGCACGATTCACTCGACTGGATTCCGGCGTTCGCCGAGGAGCTTTTCAACAGCGAAGCTGGTCAATGACGGTTAGGCACGTTTGAACACAGCCGGAAAGACAAGCGCTTTTACGAGCAACAAACAGCATCAACGCCGAGCCCGCTCGGCCGGAGCATGAAATGAGTTTGCATCCCGTCGTCGCCGAAGTCACCGAACGCCTGCGCGAACGCAGCCGCGCCACGCGCGCCGCGTATCTGGAACGCATCAACAACGCCATCATCGACGGCCCGCATCGCGCCCGGCTCTCTTGCGGCAACCTCGCGCACGGCTTCGCCGCTTGCAACGCGCACGACAAGGCGGCGCTGCGCGAAGGTCACACGCCGAACCTGGCTATCGTCACCGCGTACAACGACATGCTGTCGGCGCATCAGCCGTACGAGCGCTATCCGGAATTCATCCGCGAGGTGGCGCGCCAGTCCGGTTTCACCGCGCAAGTCGCGGGCGGCGTGCCGGCGATGTGCGATGGCGTGACGCAAGGCCGCGCCGGCATGGAGTTGTCGCTGTTCTCGCGTGATTTGATCGCCATGACCACGGCGGTGGCGCTGTCGCACGACATGTTCGACGGCGCGCTGTACTTGGGTATCTGCGACAAGATCGTGCCGGGCCTCTTGATCGGCGCGCTGAGCTTCGGCCATCTGCCCGGCGTGTTCGTGCCCAGCGGCCCGATGCCCAGCGGCATCAGCAACGAACAGAAGTCGAAAGTGCGCCAGGCGTACACGGAAGGCAAGGCGAGCCGCGACGAATTGCTGGAGGCGGAAGCCGCGTCGTATCACTCGGCCGGCACCTGCACCTTCTATGGCACCGCCAACTCCAATCAGATGCTGATGGAGATCATGGGCCTGCACTTGCCGGGTGCCAGCTTCGTCGCACCGGAAACGCCGCTGCGCGATGCGCTCACCGCCGAAGCGGTGCGCCGCTGCGCCGCGCTGGGCAAGGCGGGCGAGCATCTGCCGGTCGGCCATATCGTGGACGAGCGCGCCATCGTCAACGGCGTGGTTGGTTTGCACGCCACCGGCGGTTCCACCAATCATCTGCTGCATCTGGTGGCGATCGCGCAAGCCGCCGGCATTGCGCTGCGCTGGGAAGACTTCGACGCGCTGTCGTCAGTCGCACCGCTGTTGGCGCGCGTGTATCCGAACGGCTATGCCGACGTGAACCATTTCCACGAAGCCGGCGGCATGGGCTTCCTGATCGATCAACTGCTCAGCGCCGGCCTACTGCACGGCGACGCGCGCACCATCGCCGGTTGCGATCTTTCCGGCTACGCCAAGGTGCCGTCGCTGGAAGAGGGCAAGCTGATCTGGAAGCCGGTGTCGAAGGAAAGCGGCAACCGCGGCGTGCTGCGCGGCGCGAGCGAACCGTTCCGCGCCGATGGCGGCCTGCGCATGCTCAACGGCAATCTCGGCCGCTCGGTGATCAAGGTATCTTCCGTGCCGGACGATCGCCTGGTGATCGAAGCGCCCGCGGTGGTGTTCCACGACCAGGACGACATCAAGCGCGCGTTCGATCGCGGCGAGCTCAACCGTGACTTCATCGCCGTGGTGCGCTTCCAGGGTCCGCGCGCGATCGGCATGCCGGAACTGCACAAGCTCACGCCGACGCTGGCCGTGCTGCAGGATCGCGGGCATCGCATTGCATTGGTCACGGATGGCCGCATGTCGGGAGCCAGCGGCCGCGTGCCGGCGGCGATCCATGTGACGCCGGAAGCGGACGATGCAGGCCCGATCGCCAAGGTGCGCGATGGCGACATCATTCGCCTGGATGCGCAGAAGGGCACGCTCGACGTATTGGTGGATGCCGCGGAATTCGCCGCGCGCACGCCGGTGGTCGAGGATCTTTCCAGGCACCAGCACGGCATGGGCCGCGAATTGTTCGGCATCTTCCGCCGCAACGCAGTGGCCGCCGATCTCGGCGCCGGTGTGCTGTAAACACGTAGGTTGGGGTGCAAACCCCAACATTGCCATCCACATGGATACCACGACGTTGGGGTTCGCACCCCAACCTACATCGCTCGAATGACCATGAATATCGAAACCAAGCAACAGCACGTCGAAGCCACCATGCGCCTGGCGCCGGTGATCCCGGTGGTGATCATCGAAGACGCCAAGCACGCCGTGCCGATGGCGCGCGCGCTGGTGGCCGGTGGCATCCCGGCGATCGAAGTGACGCTGCGCACGCCCGCCGCGCTGGACGCGATCCGCGCCATCGCGCAGGAAGTGGAAGGCGCGGTCGTAGGCGTTGGCACCGTGCTGACCGCCAACGATCTGCACGCCGCCGAACGCGCCGGCGCGCGCTTCGCGGTGTCGCCCGGCATGTCGCCGAACCTGCTGGCCGCCGCCGATGACAGCACCCTGCCTTTGCTGCCCGGCATCGCCACCGCCAGCGAAGCGATGGCCTTGCTCGAACGCGGTTACCGCCACCTCAAGTTCTTCCCGGCCGTGCCTGCCGGCGGCGCGAAGCTGCTCGGCGCCTGGGCCAGCCCGCTGCCGCAGATCCGTTTCTGCCCAACTGGTGGTATCGCGTTGAACACGGCGAAGGATTTCCTCTCGCTGCCGAACGTGCTGTGCGTGGGCGGCTCATGGCTTACGCCGGCCGACAAGCTGAAGGCCGGCGACTGGGCCGGCATCGAGCAGCTCGCACGCGAAGCCGCCGCGCTGCGCGCCTGATGTAGGTTGGGGTGCAAACCCCAACATCGCCGGTACGTGGAGATGTCAACGTTGGGGTTTGCACCCCAACCTACGATTCATGCGTCACTCCAGCGGCAACACGTAGCGCCGCTTGATCGTTTCGGCTGCGCCCAGGCGCCGATAAAACCTCGCTGCGTCTACGTTCCACTCCGGCGTTTGCCATTGCATGTTGCGGCAACCCTGCGCGCGGGCGAATGCGTGCACCGCCTTCCACAACTGGTGCCCCACGCCGCGGCCGCGCCAAGCTTCGCGCACGTACAAACAATCCATGTGCAGGAACGTCGCGCGATCGAGCGTGGAGAAATCTAGCGTGGCGCTGGCGTAGCCGATGGCTGTCGAGGCGTCCATCGCGATCCAGGCATGCAATCGATCGGTCCGCAGCGCCCGCGCAAGCTCGTACTCGCCGCCCTCTGCCGAATACGCTAGCCGCTCGTAGGCGGCATGTTCGGCGCATAGCGGCAACAGCCGTTGGATGTCGGCAGCACCGGCGCGCTGAATGTGCGCCGGCGTCTGCATGTCAGCGCTCCAGTCCGAATCCTTCATCGATCCACCCGGTAAGCCCGCCGATCATCTCCTTCACCGGCCGGCCAAGCTGCGCCAGCTTCACTGCGGCCTTGTTCGCGCCGTTGCAATGCGGGCCGGCGCAATACACCACGAACGTCGTATCGGGTGAATACTCGACCAGGCGCTGTTCGCTGATCGTGCGCGTCGGCATGTTGATGGCGCCGGGCACGTGACCGGCCGCGTAGAGCGTGGGCGTGCGCACGTCCAGCAGCACGAAATCCTTCGTTTCATGCTGCGTGGCATACCACACATCGGCGCAATCGGTTTCGAAGCCGAGGCGTGTTTCGAAATGGGCCAACGCCTGCGCGCTCTGCGCGGCCGGAACGCGGGTGACGACGGTACTCATGGGACGTGCTCCGTGGTGAATGTGGCGACAGTTTGGGCACTGGCGCGTACGCATGACATTGGCAAGAATGCCAGCCACCATGAATAAACCGCCAAAACGCGCCCGCCCTAATCCCGGCCCGGCCAACCATCGCGTTGTCGCCTTGATCTACGACGGCCTGTGCACCTTCGAATACGGCATTGCGGTGGAAATGTTCGGCTTGCCGCGCCCGGAATTCGAGCACTGGTACAGCTTCGCTTCGTGTGCGGTGGAGCGCGGCACGCTACGCGCCGCGGGCGGCATACGCGTGCAGGCGGACGGCGGATTGGAACTGCTGGCGCAAGCCGATACGGTGATCGTGCCGGGCTGGCGCGGCGTCGATGCCATGCCACCGTCGGCCTTGCTCGATGCCTTGCGTGCCGCACACAAGCGCGGTGCGCGCCTGCTGTCGTTCTGCTCCGGCGTATTCGTGCTGGCGGCGGCCGGCGTGCTGGATGGCCGCAGCGCCACCACGCATTGGCGCTATGCGCAGGCCTTGGCGGAATGCTATCCGCGCATCCGCATCGAGCCCGACGTGCTGTACGTGGACGCCGGCAACGTGCTGACCTCGGCGGGCAGCGCCGCCGCGATCGATCTTTCGCTGCATCTGATCCGCCGCGACTACGGTCCGCGCATCGCCAACCAGGTTGCACGGCGCGCCGTGGTGCCGACGCATCGCGATGGCGGGCAGGCGCAGTTCATTCCGGCGCCGCTGCCCGAACAAGGCGTCGCGCTGGGCAAGCTGCTGGAATGGATGCGCAATCATCTGGACCAGCCGCTGCCGTTGAACGCATTGGCCGAACGCGCACGCATGAGCGAACGCACCTTCTTGCGCCGTTTCGAAGAGGCTACGGGCTGCTCGCCCAAGCAATGGCTGATCCAGGAGCGCCTGGGCCGCGCGCGCGAACTGCTGGAAGGCAGCCAGTGGCCGGTCGAGCGCATTGCGGACGCCTGCGGCTTCGGCAGCGCCGATACCTTGCGCCACCACTTCCGGCGCACGTTGAAAGTAAGCCCGGCGCGCTACCGCGAGCGCTTCGCGCATGCCGCATAGTGACTTCTGGCGTATGAAACCGGACGGGTTCAATGCCTAAGCTGCGGATCCCGGCGCGCCGCCTGCGCCGCATCGCCAAGGACTCCCCATGCGCAAGCTTCCGCTCGTTCTCGCCTTGACCGCGCTCCTGCTCGGCACGGCCCACGCCGCCGACAAAAAAGACAAGACCCCTGCGGACGAGGCGAAACCGGAAAGCTACCTGCTGCATCCCCAGGCGTCGACCAGCGAAGGCTCGGTCAGCGTGGAAGGCAAGCGCATCGCCTACAAGGCGGTGGCCGGCACGCTCGTGCTGCATGGCAAGGGCGACAAGGAAAACGAGCCTACCGTCAGCATGTTCTACGTGGCCTATTTCAAGAAGGGCGAAGAAGCCGCCAAGCGCCCGGTCACCTTTATCTACAACGGCGGGCCCGGTTCCGCGACGGTTTGGCTGCACATGGGCGCATTCGGTCCGCGCCGCGTGGTGACCATGGACGATAGCCACACGCCGGCCGCGCCCTATCAACTGGTCAACAACGACTACAGCCTGCTCGACGCCTCCGACCTGGTCTTTATCGATGCACCTGGCGCGGGTTTCAGCCGCTTGATCGCCAACGATCCGGATGCATCCAAGCGCGAGGAGCAGATGAAGGATCGCCGCAAGGAAATCTACGGCGTCGACGGCGACGGCCACGCCTTTGCGCAATTCATCACCCAGTTCCTGTCGCGCTACGGCCGCTGGAATTCGCCCAAGTATCTGTTCGGCGAAAGCTACGGCACCACGCGCTCGGCGGTGCTCGCCAACGATCTGGAAAACGAGGAGAGCGTCGACCTCAACGGCGTGATCCTGCTGTCGCAGATTCTCAACTTCGACACCAGCATCGACGGCGCCGACCAGAATCCCGGCGTGGATCTACCTTACGAACTCGGCCTGCCCACCTTTGCCGCCACCGCGTACTACCACCACAAACTGCCGCAGCAACCGGCCGCATTGGAGCCGTTCCTGCAGGAAGTGGAACAGTTCGCGCTTGGCGATTATGCGCAGGCGCTGATGCAGGGCTCGCGCCTGGACGACGCGCGCAAGCAGGCCATCGCCGAGAAATTGCATCAATACACCGGCCTTTCCGTGCCATATCTGCTGAAGGCCAACCTGCGCGTCACCGGCGGCATGTTCGAACACGAACTGCTGGGCGACAGCGGCGACACCACCGGCCGCCTCGATTCGCGCTTCGCCGGCCCGTCGCTCGATCCGCTGAGCAAGGAAGCGGAATACGACCCGCAATCGTCGGCGATCAGCTCCGCCTATATCGCCGCCTTCAACGACTATGCGCGCAAGGATCTCAAATACGGCCAGGACCAGGTCTATCACGAGTTCGCCGACGTCAACGACTGGAACTTCAAGCACAACGGTCACGACGGCGCCGTCAACGTGATGCCGGACCTGGCCAAGGCCATGAAGACCAACCCCGGCCTGAAGGTTTTCCTCAACGGCGGCTACTACGACCTGGCCACGCCGTTCTACGCAGCTGACTATGAAATGCAGCACATGCCGATCCAGCCGGCGCTGATGAACAACATCCGCTATGCGTGGTATCCGTCGGGGCACATGGTGTATGCGCACGAGGAATCGCTGAAATTGCTGCACGACAACGTGGCGCAGTTCATTGCGCAGACGGACAACGTCAAGAAGCACTGAGGTGTCATTCGCCATTCCGGCGTTGCCGGAATGGCGATACCTTGCATGCGCCGAATGCGTCGGTCAGCCGACGACCTCGTATTCGCTCTGCACCAGTCCGCTGACATACGAACGTGTGGCGACATGCCTGAGTCGAATGTCCTGCGCAACCGCTCCAAACAACGGAATGCCGTTGCCGATCAACACGGGCACGCGCGTAACGATCAATCGTTGAATGAGTCCGGCGCGCAGGAATCCCTGAATCGTTACGCCACCGTCCACGTAAATGTGCTGGACGCCGAGCTTGCCAAGTTTGGAGACAATCTCGTCGGGTTCGCCCTCCATGCGTTGCACCAGTACGCCAGCGGGCGATGGCGCAAGCTCGCGCGTACTCAATACGAAGACGGGCTTCTTGCCATACGCCCACTCACCAAAGCCAAGCACCGTCTCATACGTCTTGCGTCCAATGACCAGCGCATCCACGGTGCTCATGAATTCGTCGTAGCCATGCGGCTCGCCACCACCTTCCGGCAGAAAGTCGAGCCCGCCATCGGTGCGGGCCATGAAGCCATCGACGCTGACGCCAACAAAGACAGACGCTTTCATCGCAATCCCTCCCGAGGGTGACGACGATCCCTTATACGCCCAACTCCGTTATGCTCGCGACGATCCCACGGAGAACACCATGCGCGCGCTCATCGACCGCTATATCGACGCCTACAACCGCATCGACGTCGATGCCATGCTCGCCACCATGCACAGCGATGTGATCTTCGAGAACTACACTGCCGGCGTGCTCAGCGTGCGTACCGTGGGCGCAGCCGAGTTGCGCCATCTGGCGGAAAGCTCCCGTCACCTGTTTTCCGCCCGCCACCAGACCATCACCCGCTACCGCGAAGCCGAGGGTGTGGCGTACGCGGACATTCATTTCCAGGGCACCTTCGCGGTCGATCTGCCCAATGGCATTCGGGCAGGTCAAGGCATTGCGCTGGATGGGCGCAGCGAATACCGCGAGCGTGATGGTCTGCTGATCTATATCGCCGACTACAGCGATTGATTACCGGTAGCGCTAGCACGACGTCGGGATTCGCATACACGATCCCGACGTCGCAATAGGAGAAGTCAGCGTTTTTGCGCCATTACCACCCGGGTCTTCGGAATCGAGTCATGCCAACCCTCGGTGCCGAAGAAGGAGAACGGCTCGAAGGGAATGAACCGACAAAGCGTGCGCCCGAAAACCTGGCCGACGCTTGGCTTGGTCCCAGCAGTGTTGACGACCATGGTGCCAAGAATGAATTTGCCTGGCGTGCGCTGCCAGACGCTCTCGAACACCACGTAGTAGCCGATGACCACGACGAAAGCGAGCAGGTACCAGAACGGCATGCCCAGGCCTTGAACGCCGCGGCTACCGAGTATGGCGCCCAGGACAGCTCCAATCACGAACATGATCAGGTAATAGATGAAGTAATCGATCAGCCAGGTACCGAAGCGGCGTCCCTTGCTCGCCGCCACCTGGTTATGGCTGTCGGCATGGTCGGTGATGACGCTGGTAGGTGGCGAATAAGGGTTGTATTCGGTGCTCATGCATCCTCCGTGGTTACGTGTAGACGCACACCGCCCATGGCGGTGTGGATAGCCTGGTCGACTGGATTGATGATTCCCCAACACCGGTGCCCAAGCTCGGGCCCGCGCTTCAACTATAACCAAGCCAGGGGAAAAGGGTGTCATCGATTGCCGGACTGCGAGGGGATGTTGCGCTCTACGGCCAGCGATTCGCGTTCTTGGGAAATCCGGGCCGCTGCACGCGAACGACACAAAACCGCTGCCCGCTCGGCGCCTGCATCACCACCCAGCGCTCCAGCCGGTCCACGACGCGCGCCCCCAGCTTTTCCAGGCGCTGCACCTCGGCAGGAATGTCATCGGTCTCGATATCGATATGCACCCTGCTCTCGTGATCGACGCGTTGAAGTTGCACGATCGGTTCGTCAGGCGGCGTCTCCAGCATGCGGTAATTGCCACGGGTACCCGGATGACCGGAATCGACCGGACGGCCCAGCGCCTCGGCCCAGAAGCTGGCGGCGCGATCGATATCGTCCACCTTGCAGTCGATCAGGAGTGCGCAAAGTCTGGAGTGGTGCACGGCTACCTCCGAGATGGGTTATCGCCCAAGCTATATGCCGGAAATTTCGAGATTATTGTCTTCGCACCATTCGCGCAGCGCTTGTTCCGTGGCTTTATTTTCATAGTCATGCCAGTGCTCAAGCTGTCCTTTCTGAACGAGCAAATCCTTGAAGTTGGCATAAGCGCGACGTTTGCGGAAAAAGCCGTAGACAAGGTCGCATGATTCGGGCAGATAGGCTTCGGTAAAACGAAAGACAAGGCTTCGCCCAAGATCAAGATCGTTCTTGTGCGGTATGCCGATGTAAAGATCCGGATTGCCAATGTCCTCCGGCAATTCTTCTTTAATGCCGAAGTCAGCCAGACCCACCCAATAAATCTTGCCGGTCAGCCGGGATATATGGGCTTCATACTCGTCGGGCGCAGCCCCGCTTACCCACAGAAACGCATCGAGCAGGTCGTTGAAATTCACGGATGTGTGGTCAGGCATGATCGTAAGCCAAATCGCTCGTCGTCCCGTGTATTCGCTAGCTTCCATCCAGAAAGCCCGGATGGGACGACAATCGTAGGTTGGGTTAGCGAAGCGTAACCCAATATGTTCGGGCCGAAAATGTTGGGTTACGCTTCGCTAACCCAACCTACTGGCTGAACTGTTATGCACAGCTTTCAGCCAGCCACCCGAAAGAACAAACCGCGGAAAGGTGATCCACTGTTCGAGAAAGATGCGCACGATCGCGTTGCCCGGACTGGTGAAAGGCTCTGGCGCACGACCTCCTGGCGATGCCCACGGCCTTGCAATGCGATCGACGGGAACATCGCCGCTGCACCCACAAACCCGATGATCCACGAACCCCTGAAGGCCGCGACGACGAGCGCGATATTGCCGGCCAGAAATATTGGCGCGAGGAAAATATGCAGCATCAGGTTGGTTCGGGACTGGTGATAGCGCGAATAGCCATCCCATTGCCAGCGCAGCAATTGCGTAACCTTCACGAATGCACTCCTGTTTTGTTTCCCCAGAGCCGGCGCGGTAGCCCGCCGGCGTAGACAGGATGCCATATCGACGTCGTTGCGCTTAAAAAGCGAAACTTAGCGATGCACGTAGGTCACATCGCTCGTCCCATCCGGCTCCGGTCGCCGCAACAGCGCGTTGTACCACCGCCGTTGCTGCGCAAGATCACCCTCGATCAGCCATTGCGGCTTGTTGGCGACCAATGCCGCGACGGGCATGCCGTCTTCGTACAGCACACGCGTTCCGGCCAGCGCGGGCAGACGATCGCCGGCGAGGACGGTGCCGACCAGGTTGAGGGGGTCGCTGCCGCTCAGGGTGACGCGCTGCTGTTCCGGCGGACGCAGGCGGATGCTGCGCAGGTGGGCGATGGCTTCGGGGAGCGCGAATTGTTCGCCGACCAGGCCTTCCACGAAGCGGCCGCCGCGGATTTCGCCGCGGGCTTCGAGGCGGTGGTAGACGCGCAGGAGTTCGCGCCATGAGGGGAGCCATGGGGCTTCGCGTTCGAGCAGCTTCCAGAAGACGACGCCGTAGCGGCGGAGCAGGACGCGGGCGGTGTGTTCGATGGTTTCGTCGGTGCTGCTCGTCTGTCGCGAGGTTGGCCCCTCACCCCCGCCCTCTCCCCGGAGGGGAGAGGGCGTAGGAGACTTTCGCACCAGGGACCATCTTCCGGCATCTTCGATTTCGCTCAACGTATGCCGACGCACGCGTCGATGACGCGGTGATTCGCGTTTCGCGGCCGGCGTCAGCAAGGCGCGCAAACCGGCGAAGCTGTCGGAGGTGACGCGTCCGGCGGATACCAGTTCGCCGAGTGCGTCTTCCAGCTCGGTGCGCAACAAATGCGCGGCGTCGATCAGTTCATCGAAGAACAGTGCGCCGTGCGCGCCCAATGCATCGGCGACGGCTTGCGCACGCGAAGAAAGCAGCGCGTCCTGTTCCTGGTTGCGGTCCGCCAACGACGTCCAGATCGGCAACTGCCGGCGTGGCAACAGCACGATCGGCGTGGCGCGTACCGGCCCGCTGCTGCCGCCGCCGCTGCGCAGCCGGTTCCAGCCGATGCGGCCAGCACGGCAGAGTTCGTCCAGCCAGCGGCTGGAGTAATCGGTGATGCGTGAAGCGAGCAGCTCGCTTTCCCACGCGCCCGCGGCCGCTTCGTAGCCTTCCAGCTGGTGCAGCACGGCGCTGAGCGCATCGGGGCCGTTGAGTTTCGTGCCGGGCGTGGTGTGCTGCCACTCGAGCAGGAAGCGCATCAGGTCGCGGCGGCTGACCGGTTCGATCTCGCGGCGCAGGCGACCGATGGTGTAGCGGTGGATGCGTGCGAGCAGATGGCGTTCGCACCATTCGATCTCGCTGGCGTCCGGCGTGAAATGGCCCTGCATCACGTAGCCTTCCGATTGCAGGCGGATCAGGGCGAGATCGATATCGATGGCATCGACGTGCATCGATGCGGCCAGCGATGCCACGCTGCTGGGGCCCAGGCCAGTGAGGCGGCCACGCACCAGTTCGAGCAGGGCGTCTTCGCGGCTCCAGTTTTGCGCGGCGTATTCGGCCGGCGCGGTGACAGCCGGTTGCATGGATGCATGCGCGTGCACCGCCTGCCACATGGGGAGTTTTTCGGCGCAGATCCATATGCCGCCGACAGCCTGCTCCCTCCCTTGCGTGCAGGGGAGGGTTGGGGTGGGGTTGTCCGAGCTTGCCGCGAGGTTGGGGGCTTCAGGAGAGGGAATTAAAAGCGTCGCGCGATGAACGTTCGCGAGCTTGTGCAGCTGATCCAGCCAGCCATCGTTGGCGCGCGCTTCCACTTCAGTCACAAAGCCCAGCACATTCAGCGCTTCATGCATCTCATCCGCACTGCGCACCTCGGGCCACGCTTCGGCACGCACCGCGGCGATCGCTTCCGGATCGAGCTTGGCCAGGTCGTCGGTATTTTCGATACCTTTCCAATGCCGCGTCTGCACGGCGCGCGTGCGTCGTTCTTCCAGCGGCGCGTCATCGAGAAATGCATAGGGCGCCGCGTTGAGCACTTCGCTGGCGAGCGGGCTAGGTGCGGTGAGATCTCGTGCAACGACGGTTATCTCACCGGACTCCATCCGTTTGAGAATCTCCAGTAAACCATCCACGTCCATCGCTTCGCGCAGGCAGTCGTACATGGTTTGATTGACCAGAGGGTGATCGGGCACTTCCCGTTCGCCGACGATGTTTTCCTGGCACGCCACCTGATCGGGGAAGACGGTTGCGAGCAGGTCTTCGCTCTTCATGCGCTGCAGCGGCGCAGGCACTTTCTTGCCGCCGGCGTAGCGCGGCAGCGCCAGCGCGGTGACCGCGTTCCAGCGCCAGCGCACCGGAAACAGCGGCGCATCCAGCAACGCCTGCACCAGCACGTGCTCGGCGGTGTTGCTGTGCAGGTAACGCGCCACTTCGATCAACGGAAAACTGTGGCTGGTGGAGAGCGACAGCACGATCGCGTTTTCGGTCGCCGCCGCCTGCAGTTCGAAATTGAATTGGCGGCAGAAGCGCTTGCGTAGCGCCAGACCCCACGCCTTGTTGATGCGGCTGCCCCACGGCGTGTGGATCACCAGCTGCGTGCCGCCGGATTCGTCGAAGAAGCGCTCGAACACCAGCGTGGATTGCGTGGGCATCACGCCGAGCGCGGCCTTGGCCTTGGCCAGGTATTCCACGATCTGCTGCGCGGCCGATTCGTTGAGGCCCAGCGTATCGCGCAACCAGTCGAACGCCGCCTGCACGCCGTCGGCATCGATGCGCGTGGAAATTTCTTCGCGCAAGCGCGATACGCCGGTGGACAATTCATTGCTGCGTCCCGGCGCCTCGCCCAGCCAGAACGGCAGGCTCGGCGGCGCGCCTTGCGCATCTTCCACGCGCACGCGGTCGCGCTCCACGCGCAGGATGCGATAGCTGACGTTGCCGAGCTGGATGATGTCGCCGGCCATGCTTTCGATGGCGAAATCTTCGTTGATGGTGCCGACGATGGTCGCCTGCGGTTCCAGCACCACCAGGTAATCGGCAGTATCGGGAATGGTGCCACCGGAAGTGACAGCGGTGAGCCGTGCGCCACGTCGCGCGCGCAGTTCGCGATGCACTGCGTCGCGGTGAATGTAGGCAGCCCGCGCACCGCGCCGCGTGCTGAAGCCGTCGGCCAGCATGCGCACTACGTTGTTGAAGGTTTCGCGCGGCAGCGTGCGATACGGATACGCCCGACGTATCAGATCGAACAGCGCGTCTTCATCCCATTCAGCGCAGGCGATTTCGGCCACGATCTGCTGCGCCAAGACGTCGATCGGTTGCGGTGGTTGCACCAGTGTGTCGAGTTCGCCGCGGCGCACGCAGTCGAGCAAGGCGGCGCATTCGATCAGGTCATCGCGGCTGCTGGGAAACAGCCGCGCTTTCGGCGTGCCGTTCACCGCGTGGCCGGAGCGGCCGGCGCGTTGCAGAAACGCGGCGATGGAGCGGGGCGAAGAAAGCTGGCACACCAGGTCGACGTCGCCGATATCGATACCCAGTTCCAGCGACGCGGTCGCCACCAGCACTTTCAGATCGCCGCGCTTCAGGCGCTGCTCGGCATCCAGGCGATGTTCCTTCGCGAGACTGCCATGATGCGCGGCGACGACTTCCTGCCCGATGCGTTCGGACAGATGCCGCGCCACGCGTTCGGCCATGCGGCGCGTGTTGACGAACACCAGCGTGGTGCGATGCTGTTCGACCAGTTGCGCGAGCTGGTTGTAGACCAGGTCCCAGCTGTCGTTGGACATCACCGCTTCGAGCGGCACCGGCGGTACTTCGATGGCGAGGTCGCGGGCGCGGGTGTGGCCGACGTTGATGATGGTGCAGCTTTGCTCCCTCTCCCCTGCGGGGAGAGGGCTGGGGTGAGGGGCCACTCTTGCGAAAAGATCCGTAATAGCCGGTTGTGGCTCTTTGAGGGTTTCCAGCGAGATTGGCCCCTCACCCCGACCCTCTCCCCGCAGGGGAGAGGGAGCAAGGCCGGTGCCCTCGCCTACCAAAAACTTCGCGACATCCTCGATCGGCTTCTGCGTCGCCGACAAACCGATCCGTTGCAACGGCCGCTGGCACAACGCCTCCAGCCGCTCCAGCGTCAAAGCCAGATGCGCCCCGCGCTTGCTCGCCGCCACCGCGTGGATTTCATCCACGATCACGCTGCGCACGCTTTTCAGCATCTCGCGTCCGGACAACGAACCCATCAGCACGTACAGCGATTCGGGCGTGGTCACCAGAATATGCGGCGGCGCCTTGCGCATCAGACTGCGTTCGGCCTGCGGCGTGTCGCCGGTGCGCACGGCGGTGCGGATCGGCGCGCCAGGCAGGCCGAGCTTTTCCAGTTCGATGCCGATGCCTTCCAGCGGCGCTTCCAGGTTGATGTGGATGTCGTTCGACAACGCCTTCAGCGGCGACACGTACACCACCCGCGTTTCGTCCGGCAGCGTGCCGCCGCGCGCGACGCTTTCCTGCACCAGCTGATCGATCGCCGCGAGAAACGCGGTCAGCGTTTTGCCCGAACCGGTCGGCGCGGCCACCAGCGTGTGCCGCCCTGCCCTGATCGCCGGCCACGCGCCGGCCTGCGCGGAAGTGGGCGCAGGAAACGTGGTTTCGAACCACGCGGCGACGGCGGGATGGAAATCTTGCAAAGGCATGGATGATGGCCCGCTGCGGTGCGGGGGCGGGACGTCAATCATATATAGGGATGGGTTCCAGCGCGGTAAAGGCCATCCCTGGCGACCGGCGCTCCGCCTTGCCGGCTGAGCGAGATGCTCAAGGGCCGGCGTCTCATGTGCTGAGACGGCGGCGCTTGCACCTCAGCCTGAAAATGCCGCGCCACACAGGGCTTCGGCGTGCGTAAGCCAGGAGCGGCGTTGTTCTTCCGAGCTGCCCACCACCGGCCTGAAGATATGCCGCCGATACGCCTGCACACCGCAATAAGGCAGCACGCATCGGCCCCAGATCAGTTCCAGCGGATCGCCCAGGTCGCGTTCTTCCCGCTCGGCGTGCGTGTCGGAGGTGTTCAGCACCAGCGCTTGCCTGATCGACAGCAAACCCTCAGGCACGCCATCGGCGGACGTCAGCCGATAGGCGACGCCGGGGACCAGCACTCGGTCCAGCCAACCGGCCAGGATCGCCGGCGGCTTGCCCCACCAGTTCGGATGCACGATCAGCAGGCCGTCCGCCTGCCCAATCTCGGTTCGATGACGCTGCAAGACCGGATCGTCCGCGCGCGACAAGGCAACTTCGAGCGTATCGCCGACGCTGTACGCCTCTTCTGCGCGCAGGCAGGGATCGAAGCCTTCGGCATAGAGGTCGTGATGCGAGATGGCATGCCCGGCCATCGAAAGCGCCTGCCTGGCGCGTTCCGATAGCGCATGGCAGAAGCTGTTCGGGCGTGGGTGTGCGAGCAGGGAAAAGATGCGCATGGAAGGGATCGCGTTCGAAAGATTTTTGAGAGAGCCGTCGCCACTTACGCGGTGGCGCGCTGCCCGAAATACCGCGCCGGCGGATGCCCGAAGCAGCGCCGGAACATCGCGATAAAGGCGCTGGTGCTGGCGTAGCCCAGCCCGTCCGCCACGGTGGCCACCGGCAGGCCGTCGGCCAGTTGCTCCAGGCCTTTGGTAAGCCGCGCCTGTTGGCGCCACTGGGCAAAACTCAGCGCCGTTTCGGCACGGAACAGGCGGCTCAGCGTGCGCGCGGAAAGGCCGGCCCAGGCCGCCCATTCCTCCAGGCTGCGGTTGTCGTGGGGCTGGTCGAGCACGGCCTGGGCGATGCGCAGCAGGCGGCGGTCCATCGGCATCGGCAGGTGCAGCGGTTCGTGCGGGGCGTGGCGAATTTCCTCCAACAGCACGGCCATCACCTTTTGCTGGCGCTCGCTGAGCTGGTCGTCCCAGGCCCAGGAACTGGCGCGATGCACCAGTTCGCGCATCAGGGGATTGATGCCGATCACGCCGGGCCGGTCGGGCAGGCAAGGGCAGACGTCCGGATGCAGGAACACACCCCAGCCGGTGAGCGGGCCGTTGATGCTCACCTTGTGCAGTTCGCCGGGCGGCATCCAACCGGCGCGATGCGGCGGCAACAGCCACGAGCCGTGCGCGGTATGCATGTGCACCAGGCCGCTTTCCACGCAGAAGAACTGGCCGCGCGCATGGCTGTGCCAGTCGTATTGCTTGGTTTCCTGGGTGTATTCGCTGAAGGCTTCGCCGTCATCCCAGTAGGCGATCAGGGCAGGGCCGTCCAGGCGTTCGATCAGCTCGTAAAGCTCCTGCTTGGTACGCTGCATGGCCGAGTCTCGACATTTTTTGGCCAAATAACGTTATCAGCTTGTCATCAGCTTTGCCTAAGCTGTCAGCACTGTCCGATGCGTCCGTCGGATTCCCCGCCGCTGCTGCCGCTCGCGGCTTTTTCTATGAACCCCAGGGGCTGCCGAGATCCTGCGCCGATGCGCAGGTTCCAGTGTCGGCCTTGCCGATGTCGGTCACGGCAGATCTCGTTCGTCCGTCTTATGAGCGATCCGCTACGAAGATAAGGAAACCCCATGTCCCTGCTTCAACTGGTTTCTGCAAAACCCGATGTGTCCAAGTCCCCGCTGGAGACCTTTGTCGCCTGCGCCCACCAGATGCTCGACCCGGCCACGCCCGAAGCGGTGCGGCGCGCGATGGAGCCCCGCCTGCTGGCGCAATTGCCGGCGTTGCGGGCGCTGGGCGTGTTCGAACTGTTCGAATTGCGCGATCCGGCCCTCAAGGCCTGGATCGACGACGAGCTGGCCCAGCTGTTCGCGCCCGTCGAGGCGTAGTTCATTTCTGTCAATTTGCCGTGCCAAAAGGTGCGTAACACATATTTGCCTTGACAAATATATCGGGAGCAATAGAATGCGCTCCCATGAACCCCGGACCGCTCATCACCCCCACCAGCCAGGAAAGCCTTGGCGTGCTGATCGGCCTCGTCCGCACCGAGCTGGTGCGCGGTATCGAGGCGGAAATCGCAGCCAAGGGCCTGGGTCTTCGCTTCACCCAGTACGTGATCCTCAAGCGCCTGGCCGAGCTGGGTTCGATGACGGCGACGGAACTGGCCCGTTCGGTGGAACTGGACGGCGGGGCCATGACCCGGCAGCTCGACCAGCTCGAGGGCAAGGGTTTTCTGCGCCGTTTGCCGCATGAGCAGGACCGCCGCGCACTGCGCATCGAACTGACCGAGGAAGGCCATGCGCAGTACCTGCAGCTGACCAGTTGCAAGGAACGCGTGCTGAAAGCGGCGCAGCGTTCGTTGAGCGAAGAAGAGCGACAGCGCCTGCACGACTACCTCGGTCGCCTGCTGCACGCGCTGCGCGACAACAACAAAGAAAACAAGAACTGATCCCAGGGAAGACCTGCCGCGGCAAGCACGAAGCCCCGCGGCGCTGACGCCAGCCGGCATTCGCCGGTTTCGGCCAGCCGGCAACGCATCAGGAAGGGCTTGCCGGTGCACTGCTTCATTCACTTCAAACGTCGAGATTGAAAGCCATGCGTCTGCAAACTCTTGCGGCTGCTGTCGGATTCACCGTCGCTCTGGCCGGCTGTGCGACCAGCGGCGGCCTGCACCCGAACGGCGCGCTCACCGATCCTTCCTCGCTGAAGGCCGAGCGCAGCCTGTCCAACGTGCAGGTGTCCGACGCGGCCTGGCCAAAGGACGATTGGTGGACCGGACTGGGCGATCCCCAGCTCAGCGCGCTGATCGCCGAAGCCCTGCACGACAACCCGAGCCTCGCCATCGCCGATGCACGCGCCCGCCAGGCGCAGGCCGCCGCCGGCGCCGCCGATGCCGCGCGCGAACCCACAGTAGGCGTGGGCGGCAGCTTTGCCGAAGCGCGCATTCCCACCTCCATTCCCGCGCTCGGCACCGGCCACGTCGGCGCCGCCAAGTATGTGTACGGCAGCTTCAAGTGGGATCTCGATCTATGGGGCGGCCAGCGCGCGGCGTGGGAAGCGGCGCTGGGTCAGCAACGCGCCGCCGAAGTCGACGCGCAAGCGGCACGTATCGCCTTGTCGACCAATGTCGCGCGCGCCTATGTGCAATTGGGTTACGCATACACGCAACAGGATGTCGCCGCCGCTGAACTGAAGCGCGCCAACGATGCGCGCACGCTCACGCGTCAACGCGTAGCGGCTGGCATCGACAACCAGATGCAGCTCAAGCAAAGCGATTCGGAAGTCGCCAGCGCCGAAGGGCAGGCCGCACAGGCGCAACGCGCGATGGATGCGGCACGTTCCGCATTATCTGTGCTGCTGGGCAAAGGCCCCGATCGCGGCCTGGATATCGCCCGTCCGCAATTGCTGCCGCCCGCGGCGCTGACCGTGCCGGCGAACCTGCCGGTGGAACTGGTCGGTCATCGCGCCGACTTGGTGGCCGCGCGCTGGCACGTGGAAGCCGCGAGCAAGGACATTACATCCGCCAAGACCGAGTTCCTGCCGAACGTGAACATCGGCGCGATGGTAGGCCTGATCAATCTCGGTGGCGCCAATCTGTTCTCGCTCAAGAACCGCTTCTACGAAGCCGCGCCGGCGATCAGCCTGCCGATCTTCGATGGCGGCCGTCGCCGCGCTAACTTGAACAGCAAGGATGCGCAATACGACCTCGCCGTCGCGCAATACAACAAGACCCTGGTCGCCGCCGTCAATGAAGTGGCCGACGACTACGACGCCATCGCATCGATGCAGCAGCAGATCGCCGCGCAACAGCGCGCGCTGGATGCGGCCAGCGATGCATGGAAGCTGGCCGAGCAGCGCTACAAGGCCGGCATCGGCAGTTATCTGGAAGCGCTCAGCGTGCGCCAGGAACTGCTCGGCGCCGAACAGCGCATGGCCGCGTTGCGTGCGCAACAGTCCGACTTGAACGTGCAATTGATCCAGGCGCTCGGCGGCGGCTTCCGCCCCCAGGCCGACGCCGAACTCTCCTCCAAATAATTTTCTTGCGTATCTGAGGCACCCCCATGTCCAGTCCGAACCCCAACACCGCCGACACGCCGATTGTGCAGGCTCCGCCGGCCAGCAACCGGCGCGGCATGCTGCTGCGCCTTCTGATGGCGGTGATCGTGCTCGCCGCCATTGCGTGGACGGCGTGGTATTTCCTCGACGGCCGCTGGTATGAAAGTACCGACGATGCCTATATCAACGGCAATATCGTGCAGATCACGCCGCGCATCGCCGGCACCGTCACCAGCATCACTGCGGACGACGGCGATTTGGTCAAGCAAGGCCAGGTGCTGGTCACGCTCGACAAATCCGATGCGGATGTCGGCCTGCAGCGCGCCGCCGCCAATCTCGCCAATACCGTGCGCCGCGTGCGCGGCTTGTACAGCACGGTATCGGGCGCGCAGGCACAGGTGGCGGTGGAGAAGGTGGCATTGCAGAAGGCGCAGGCCGACTACAACCGCCGCCGTGACTTGGCCAAGAGCGGTGCGATCTCCGCCGAAGAGCTGGCGCATGCACGCGATGCGCTGACTGCAGCGCAGAGCGCATTGACCACCTCCGAGCAGCAGTTGCAGACCAACAAGGTGCTGGTCGACGACACCGCAGTCGCTTCGCATCCGGACGTGAAGGCCGCCGCCGCGCAGTACCGCGCCGCGTACCTGGATGACGTGCGCACCGTAATGGTGGCGCCGGTTACCGGCTACGTCGCCAAGCGCACCGTGCAGGTGGGCCAGCGCGTGCAGCCGGGCGCTGCGCTAATGGCGGTGGTGCCGTTGCACGGCGTGTGGGTGGATGCCAACTTCAAGGAAACCCAGCTCACCCATATGCGCATCGGCCAGCCGGTGGAAATCACCTCCGACGTGTACGGTGGTTCGGTGAAGTACAAGGGCAAGGTGGAAAGCCTCGGCGTGGGCACGGGCAGTGCGTTCTCGCTGTTGCCGGCGCAGAACGCTACCGGCAACTGGATCAAGATCGTGCAGCGCATTCCGGTGCGCGTGGTGTTCACTGATGTTGCACAGCTCGACAAATATCCGCTGCGCATCGGCATGTCACTCGCCACCGATGTGGACCTGCACGACCAGAACGGCCCGACGCTGGCGCAAAGCGCGCGCAGCGAACCGCGCTTCAGCACGGATGTTTACAAGGACCAGCTCGCCGATGCGAATGCGCAGATCGAGCGGATCATTCACGACAACATGGGTAAGTGAGCGCTCTTCTCGCTCCCCTCTCCCCTCGGGAGAGGGGCTTGTTCCGCGCATCGCCCGTCAGGTGATATTCCATGAGCAGCCATTTCCGTCCACCCAACCTGGTCCTCGCGACGATCGGCCTGTCGCTGGCCACGTTCATGCAGGTGCTGGACACCACCATCGCCAACGTGTCGCTGCCGACCATCGCCGGCAACCTCGGCGTGAGTTCGGACCAGAGCACCTGGGTGATCACGTCCTTCGCGGTGAGCAACGCCATCGCGCTGCCGCTCACCGGCTTTCTCACCCGCCGTGTCGGCGAGGTAAAGCTGTTCGTGTGGGCCACGCTGGCGTTCTCGATCGCGTCATTCCTGTGCGGCATCGCGCAGAGCATGGGCATGCTGATCGTGTTCCGCACCCTGCAAGGCGCGGTGGCCGGCCCGATGTATCCGGTGACTCAGGCCTTGCTGATCGGCATCTATCCACCCAACAAGCGGCCGATGGCGCTGGCGTTATTGGCGATGGTGACGGTGGTGGCGCCGATCGCCGGCCCCATTCTCGGCGGCTGGATCACCGACAACTATTCCTGGCCGTGGATCTTCTTCATCAACGTGCCGATCGGCATCTTCGCCAGCATGGTGGTTGCCAACCAGATGCGCCTGCGCGAAGTGGTGACGTCGCGGCCGAAAGTGGACTACGTGGGCCTGATCACGCTGGTGATTGGCGTCGGCGCGCTGCAAGTGGTGCTGGACAAGGGCAATGATGAAGACTGGTTCAATTCCAACTTCATCATCATCACCTCGATCATCTCGGTGATCGCCATCGCCGTCTTCCTGATTTGGGAATTGACCGACAAGGACCCGATCGTCGATCTCAAGCTGTTCCGCCATCGCAACTTCCGCATGGGCACGATCTCCCTGGTGCTGGCGTATGCAGCATTCTTCGCGATCAACTTGCTGATCCCGCAGTGGCTGCAGATCAATCTGGGCTACACCGCCACCTGGGCCGGCTTCGCCGCGGCGCCCTTGGGCATCCTGCCGGTGATCCTCACGCCCTTCGTAGGCCGCTACGCTTCGCGCTTTGATCTGCGCATGCTCACCGCGGCCTCGTTCGTCGTGATGGGGGTGACCTGTTTCATACGCTCGGGCTTTTACATCGGCGTGGATTTCTACCACGTCGCGTTGGTGCAATTGGTGCAAGGTCTGGGCATAGCGCTGTTCTTCATGCCGGTCACCACCATCCTGCTGTCGGACCTCAAGCCAAACGAACTCGCCTCAGGCGGTGGCGTGGCCACCTTCCTGCGCACGATGGGCGCCAGCTTTGCTGCTTCGCTCACCAGCTTCATGTGGCAACGCCGCGCCGTGCTGCATCACTCGCAGCTCGCCGAACAGATAACTCCGTACAACCCGACCGCGCAGCAGGCGATCAGCCAGGGCGGCGATACACAGACAACGATCGGGATGTTGAACCAGACCATCACTGCGCAAGGCCTGCAGATTTCCTTCAACGAGATCTTCTACGTGCTGGGCTGGATCTTTCTGTCGCTGATCGTGGTGATCTGGATGGCCAAGCCGCCGTTTGGCGCGAAGGCTGGAGCAAGTGGCGGCGGGCATTGATATTCACGCTTGCCAGAAACAGCTTCCTCGCCTACGTGGAGTAGAGGAGGGAGCAAAAACAAACGGCCCCTGCGAAAGGGCCGTTTTTTTATGTATCGAAGGGCGCGTCAACTCAGAACGCAAACCCCACCAGCGCGATCGTCTCGCCGCGATTGGGCTCATGGATGCCCGCGTTGGAAATGTGGCGAACACCGACCATCCAATGATCGCCTTGATAACCCACCGTGGTCATGAATTCGTAAGCGCTGCTCAACGCCAGCGTGCGGCCGGTATGCACCGTCGGTTGCTCGCTGACGAAGAGCCGGCGATACCACGCGTTGGCGGGACCGTAATGGACGCGGATACCGGCGCCGACCAGGCCGATGTCGTCACGCGTGGTGTAACGGCCGTTGTCGAAACGCTTGAGGTCGCGGCCGCCGATCCAGCCGGCGGTAATTTCCGGTGCCCAGCTGAAATTGCTGCTGCCGAACTGATGTTCGTCGAAGATCACCTGGCCGAACGCGGCGGGTGCGCTGTAGCTGTCCATATAGCTGACGCCGCCTTGCAGTTCGAAGCGGGCCGCCATGGCGGGGAGGGCTGGTAAGGCAAACATCAGCACGGCGGTGAGGCCGCGTGTGAGGGGATGCATGCGCATTGCGTGTACCTATGGGGGATAGGAATGTGGGTTTATGTACCCTCTAGTTTACAAATGAAAAAGTTCCCGTGCCAGCAAAGATCGTTGCATTTTCCGCAACTCACCGTTGCCCACAAGGATGTGCATGCAAACGACAGCGTCGCGTAAGCGAACGCGCAGCCTGAGGCAACCTTGTTTTATCCCCCGTATGCGCGTGGTGACGAGCGCTATTTCCGTTCCGCTTTCAATGCCTTGGAGGCAAGGCATTGGGCGATGTCGAGGAACGCATGCACCATCGGATCGTTCGCATCGTCGCGATAGATCGCCCACACCGCGGTGGCCGCTTCCATGTTCTTCACCGGCCGGTAGACCACGTTCTCCACCATCATCCGCTGCACCGAGCCGGGCAGCACGGCCACGCCGAAACCGCCGGAAATCAAACCGATGATGGTCGGCAACTCACGTACTTCATACAGGATGCGCGGGCTGAAGCCGGCGCGCGTGCACAGCGCGATCACCTCGTCGTACAGGCGTATCCCTAAGTGGCGCTGATAGAAGATGAAATCCTCGTTCGCCAGTTCAGCGATGTCGACCGGGCCTTCCTTCGCGGCCAGCGGATTGCTGGCGTGCATCACCACGGTGAGCGAATCCTTGAACAGCTCCATCGCCTTGATGCCATGCGGCAGTGCTTCGGGACGAATCACGCCGACGTCGATCAAGCCTTGTTCCAGCGCCTCGATCTGCTGCACCGTGGCCATCTCGTGAATCAGCAGGCGTACGTCGGGCAGGCGTTCGCGAAACCTTGCGAGCACGCGCGGCACCACCACCGTGAAAGGGCCGGACGACATCAGGCCCAGATGCAATTCGCCCAATTCTCCACGCTGCGAGCGCGCCACCGATTCGGCCGCGCGTTCGGTCTGGGTGAGGATGGCGCGCGCACGCGGCAGCAAGGCGCTGCCGGCGCCGCTCAATACGATGCCGCGGCCTTTGCGCTCGAACAGTTTCGCGCCAAGGCGCGTCTCCAGCGCATGAATCTGCTGGCTGAGCGGCGGCTGCGATATGCCTAATCGTTCGGCCGCGCGCCCGAAGTGCAGTTCGTCGGCCACGGTGACGAAATACTTCAGATGGCGCAGCTCCAGATAATCATTCGTCATGCGTATCAAGCCATTCGCGACACTGTATCGATCTTAGCAAGCTCTGCAACTAACGTTCACACCGGCAGCCTTCTCCCCAAAGGCATGCCGCACGCCATCGCGGCGTCGCCTCAGGTTCCTCGCCTTCGTTCCGGCGCAAAGCCGAAACGGAGGCGAGGACATATCAGCACGTTTCTGGAGCCATCCACATGCTGAGGATCGTACGGCTTGCGCTGGAGCGGCCTTATACCTTCGTCGTTCTTGCGTTGCTGATCCTGATCGTCGGACCGTTGGCGGCCTTGCGCACGCCGACGGATATTTTTCCGGACATCAAGATTCCGGTGATCGCGGTGGTGTGGACCTATACCGGCCTGCCGCCGGACCAGATGGCCGGGCGCATCGCCTCGCCGTTCGAACGCGTGCTCACCACCACGGTGAACGACGTCGAGCACATCGAGGCGAAGTCGATCGCCGGCTACGGCATCATCAAGATCTTCTTCCAGCCCAGCGTGAACATCGCCACCGCCAACGCGCAGGTGGCGGCGGTGTCGCAGACCATGCTCAAGCAGTTGCCGCCGGGCATCACGCCGCCACTGATCCTCAACTACAACGCTTCCACCGTGCCGATCCTGCAGCTGGCGCTATCGGGCAAGGGCCTGAGCGAGCAGAACCTGGGCGATCTCGGCCAGAACATCCTGCGTCCGCAACTGGTGTCGGTGCCCGGTGCGGCGATTCCTTATCCCTATGGCGGCAAGACGCGCCAGGTGCAGATCGACGTCGATTCCGCCGCGCTGCAGGCGCGCGGCCTTTCCGCGCAGGACGTGGCCAATGCGCTGGCGGCGCAGAACCTGATCATTCCGGTCGGCACGCAGAAGATCGGCAAGTTCGAGTACACGCTCAACCTCAACAACGCGCCGTCCGACATCAACGAGCTGGGCAATCTGCCGATCAAGCAGGTCAACGGCACCACCATCTATATCCGCGACGTGGCCCACGTGCGCGATGGTTCGCCGCCGCAGACCAACATCGTGCACGTGGACGGCAATCGCTCGGTACTGCTCAGCGTGCTCAAGAACGGTTCGGCCTCCACGCTGGCGATCGTCGCCGGCATCAAGCAGCGCCTGGCCGACAGCAAGGGCCTGTTGCCGGATGAATTGAAAGTGGCGCCGATTGGTGACCAGTCCTTGTTCGTGCGCGCGGCGATCAACGGCGTGGCGCGCGAAGGCGTAATCGCAGCTGCGCTCACCAGCCTGATGATCCTGCTGTTCCTCGGCAGCTGGCGTTCCACCGTGATCATCGCGGTGTCGATTCCGCTGGCGATTCTCGGCGCGATCGCGCTGCTTTCCGCCTTTGGCGAAACGCTCAACATCATGACCCTGGGCGGACTGGCGCTGGCGGTGGGCATCCTGGTGGACGATGCGACGGTGACCATCGAGAACATCAACTGGCACCTGGAACACGGCAAGGATGTGGAGACGGCGATCATCGATGGCGCCAAGCAGATCGTGACGCCGGCGTTCGTGTCGTTGTTGTGCATCTGCATCGTGTTCGTGCCGATGTTCTTCCTCGACGGCGTGGCGCGTTTTTTGTTCGTGCCGATGGCCGAGGCGGTGATCTTTGCGATGGTGTGCTCGTTCATCCTCTCGCGCACGCTGGTGCCGACGATGGCGAAGTTCCTGCTGAAACCGCATGCGCCGCACGTTGACGAACAGGGCGCGCACGTTGCGCAACCGGTGTCGGGCAATCCGCTGGTGCGTTTCCAGCGTGCGTTCGAGGCGCGCTTCGAGCGCATTCGCGGCGTCTACCACGGCATGCTGGAGCTGGCGCTGGCGCATCGGCGGCCGTTCGTGCTGGGCTTTCTCGCCTTCGTGCTGGTGTCGTTCCTGCTGGTGCCGTTCCTGGGACGCAACTTCTTTCCCGACGTGGATGGCGGCCAGATCCTGATGCACGTGCGCGCGCAGGTTGGCACGCGCGTGGAAGAAACCTCGATCCTGTTCAACCAGATCGAGCGCAGCATCCGCAACGTGATTCCGCCCGACGAGCTGGGCACGGTGGTGGACAACATCGGCGTATCCGGCAGCGGCATCAACACCACCTACAACAACACCGGCCTGGTCGGCGAGCAGGATGGCGACATCCAGATCGCGCTCAACGAAGGCCATCGTCCCACCGCCGAATACGTGCGCACGCTGCGCGAGCAGTTGCCGCATCGGTATCCCGGCGTGACGTTCTCGTTTCCGCCGGCGGATATCGTCAGCCAGATCCTGAACTTCGGCTCACCCGCACCGATCGACCTGCAGATACGCGGACCGAAACTCGCCGCCAACTTCGCGTATGCGAACGCCTTGCTCGGCCAGATCAAACGCATTCCCGGCGTGGTCGATGCGCGCATCCAGGAATCGCAAGCCAATCCCGGCTTCGACATCGACGTGGATCGCACGCAGGCGCAGTTGCTGGGCATCACCGAGCGCGACGTCACCAACAGCCTGGTGGTGAACCTGGCCGGTTCCAGCCAGGTGGCGCCGACGTTCTGGTTGAATCCGGCCAATGGCGTGTCGTACCCGATCGTGATGCAGACGCCGCAATACGCGCTCGACAGCCTGGCGCAATTGCGCAACCTGCCGGTCAACGGCAGCAACGGGCAGGCGCAGGTGCTGGGCGGCCTGGTCGCGCTCAAGCGCAACGCCAGCAATGCGGTGGTGGATCAATATGACATCCAGTCGGTGGTGCAGATCTACGCCGCCACGCAAGGGCGCGATCTCGGTGCGGTGGCGGCCGATGTGCAGAAGCTGATCGACAGCAGCGCCAGCCAGCAGCCCAAGGGTTCGCACGTGGTGCTACTGGGGCAGGTGCAGACGATGAACAGCGCGTTCTCCGGCCTGTTGTTTGGCCTGCTTGGCGCGGTGGTGCTGATTTATCTCTTGATCGTGGTGAACTTCCAGTCGTGGAGCGATCCGTTCGTGATCATCACCGCGCTGCCCGCGGCATTGGCCGGCATCGTGTGGATCTTGTTCGCCACGCACACGCCGCTGTCGGTGCCGGCCTTGACCGGCGCGATCATGTGCATGGGCGTGGCCACCGCCAACTCGATCCTGGTGGTGAGCTTCTGCCGCGAGCGGCTGGCCGAACACGGCAACGCCGCGGTCGCCGCACTCGAAGCCGGCTTTACGCGTTTCCGTCCCGTCTGCATGACCGCACTGGCGATGATCATCGGCATGGCGCCGATGGCGCTGGGCCTGGGCGAGGGCGGCGAGCAGAACGCACCGCTCGGCCGCGCGGTGATCGGCGGCCTGATTTTCGCCACCTGCGCGACGCTGCTGTTCGTGCCAGTGGTGTTCAGCATCATCCATGCGCGGCATGCCGCCAAACACGCGGACGCTTCCGGAGAAACCAGCTATGTCGTCTGACGCCACCATGCATTCATCGCAAGCATTGTCCAAGCGCGGTTTGCGCCTTACCGGCATCGTCGTCGCCGTCGTGCTGGCCGCGGTCGTGGTCATGGGCCTGGTCACGCGCGCCACCCAGGCCAACAGTCTGAAAAGCTGGACGCAGGAGCAGGCGGTGCCGACGGTCAGCATCATTGCGCCGGAGCCGGGCAAGGCCGGACCGGTGCTGGATCTGCCCGGCCAGCTGCAGGCGTATACGCGCGCACCGATCTACGCGCAGGTCAGCGGTTATCTCAAGGAATGGAAAACCGATATCGGCACGCCGGTGAAAGCCGGCCAGCTGTTGGGTGAAATCTCCACGCCGGAACTCGATCAACAGCTGCAGCAGGCGCGCGCGGACCTGGCCAGCACCAAGGCGAATGCGGATCTCGCCGGCGTCACCGCCAAGCGCTGGCAGGCGATGCTCGGCAGCGATTCGGTTGCGCAGCAGGACGTCGACCAGCGCACCGCCGACTACACCGCCAAGCTGGCGCAGATGAAGGCGGCGCAGGCGAACGTCGATCGCCTGCAGGCGGCCAAGGCGTTCGCGCGCATCGTGGCGCCGTTCGACGGCGTGGTGACCGCGCGCGATACCGACGTGGGTGCCTTGATCAACGCAGGCGGCGGCACCGGTCCTGAGTTGTTCGTGGTATCGGACATCCACAAGCTGCGCGTGTACGTGCAGGTGCCACAGCGTTACGGGCCGTCGATCCGCCCTGGCAGCGCCGCGGTGCTGACGGTGCCGGAATACCCGGGGCGCCAATTCCACGCGCAGGTGGTGGCGACCTCCAACGCGGTCAACACGACCTCCGGCACGACGCTGGTGCAGCTGCAGGTCGACAACACCAACAATCAGCTGATGCCTGGCGCCTTCGCCCACGTGCGTTTCAACTTGCCGCTGGATAGTACGGCGCTGCGCGTGCCGGCGAGCACGCTGATCTTCGACAACGCCGGCTTGCGCGTGGCCACGGTGGGCGAGGGCGACAAGGTCGCGTTCAAGAAGGTCAGCATTCTTTTCGATTACGGCAAGACGGTCGAGATCGGCGCCGGCCTGAGTGCGGCCGATCGCGTGATCGACAGCCCGCCTGACGGCATCAAGGACGGTGATGCCGTAAAGATCGCCACCGACGACGCAGCGGCCAAGCCCCATGAAAAAGCGTGAGTCGCTGTTTCCCTTCACATTGGTGCTGGCGCTGAGCGGCTGTTCGTTGGCGCCTGCCTATCAACCGCCCGCGACACCAGCGCCGCAGACGTATCGCGACCTCGGCCCATGGGTGGCCGCGCAACCGTCCGACCAGGCGCCGCGCGACCACTGGTGGCAGCTTTATTCGGATAGCGACCTGGATGCGCTGCAGGCGAAACTGCTCGCCAACAATGCCGATCTTGCCGCGGCCTTGGCGCATTACCAGCAAGCGCAGGCGTACGCGATGCAGGCGCGCTCGGGATTGTTTCCGCAGCTCGGGCTGGGTGCGACGGGTGTGCGCGAGCGCCAGTCCGATCACGCGCCACCGATGCGCAATCCGAACGCGCCGGCCGACTACAACGTCTACACCGCCGGCGCGCAGGCCAGTTACGAAGTCGACCTGTGGGGCCGCGTGCGCAACACGGTCGAAGCTGGCCGCGACAATGCGCTGGCCGCGGCGGCGGACCTGGCGTCCGCACAACTGAGCCTGCAGACGCAACTGGCCGACAACTACATGCAGCTGCGCGGGCTGGATCAGCAGATCGAACT